>NZ_JALKFU020001052.1 GCF_023242965.2 Frankia sp. AgKG'84/4 | reverse complement strand
CTCCCCGGGCGGCGCGACCCGACCCCAGGCGACGAGCCGGTCCGCCACGTCCGCGGCGCTCGGAGGCCGCTCGAGGTGACCGGTCGCCGCGACGCCCAGGGCGGCGGTGAGACGCCAGCCCCGCGCGGTCGCCTCGACGAGACCGGACGCCGCCAGCAGGTCAAGGCGCCCAGGGTCGATGTCGTCGTCGTCGACGCCGCCGGCCGCCTCGGGCCCGCCCGGTGGGGCAGGCCCGCAGGCGGCCCGCAACGCATCGGTGGGCAGGGAGTACGGAAAGACCAGACGCAGGGCGCAGAGCGCGTCACGCTGGGCGTCACCGAGCCGGGCGGCGAGCAGCGGCGCGAGCACGGCGACGCCGGCATCCAGCGTGATCCGGGCGGGTTCCGCCTCCACGGGAGCGCCATCGGTCTCCTCGGCGGCCTCCTGCAGCTCCCGAACAGCCAGTGCCAGCTGTACGAGCACGCGCGGATTACCCCGTGCCCGTTCCCGGATGCCTTCCAGCGCGGTCCGTTCCTCGGTCGTCAACCGCCGCCCGAGCTGGCGGGTGACGAGCGACCGGGCCGCTTCGTCGTCCAGTCCCCGCAGGTGCAGCGCCCGGCCATCCGCCAGCAGGGTGCGCTGGATCGAACCGATCAGCACGTCACAGGACGGCACGAGATCCAGCAGCACCGCCAGTTCCGCCGAGGTGCCGTCGAAATCGTCGATGACCAGCATCGTCGCGACCGATCCGAGCAGGCGGCGCAGCCGGTCGGCCGGCGGCCGGTACCCCGTCACGTCGTAGAACGCCTGGAAGATCTCCTGGACGAGGTCGTCGTGCGACAGGCCGGCGGCGTTGAGGAACACCACCGGCCGCACCGCGGCGCGGTCCGCGGCGATCCGGCGCAGCAGCGCCGTGCGACCGATCCCGCTCTCGCCGTGCACCTGGACGGGGAGCTGCTCGTCGAGCCAGGTGGCGATCCGCGCGCATTGCGCGTCCCGGCCGAACAATGGCGCGCCCGGACGGGGCGCCGCCATCGCGACCGGTTCGCGGCGCCGCGGCGGCGGCATGGGTTCGGTGCGTAGCGACACCACCGAACCGGCGGCCGCGTGGACCACGACATTGTGCTCGCCGACAACAAGTTGACCCTGTACGTCACCGCCGACCCGGGCGTTTATCGCAGCGGCCACCGTTCATCCCCCAAGCCCCCGAGCGGGACGCCACAAAGTACGGGCGCCGCCCACCAACGGAATGATAGTCGGCCAGCAGCTTAGCAGAAGTGATCGATGTCAGCGCGGACAAGAATCGCACATCAATATCTATCCAATGTGCGCGGGCACCCTTTGATTGCGCACCGGCAAACCCTCGAGGCCGTCCCGCCCGGCCAGCTCCGCCGCGGTGAACGGCCGGGCGCACCCGAGGAGGAACCCGAACGGATCCAGCGCTCCAGCGCGGCGAGGGCGGCCTGCGGGACGCAGTGGGCTTAGCGGCCGGTGTGGCAGGGCTGGCCCGGCGCCGCCGCCGGGCTCGACGACGTCGGTCTCGGTCTGCGCGGTGGACACCGGCACGCGGCAGCGGCGCGGATCTGGTAACGGTCGGCCATCGCAGGCC
>NZ_JALKFU020001051.1 GCF_023242965.2 Frankia sp. AgKG'84/4 | reverse complement strand
GGCGCCGGCCAGGTCTGGGCCGAGCGCCGGGAGCTGGCGCGGCGGGGGCCGGAACTGGCCGTCCGGCTGGTGCTGGTGGCCGGCGCCATCGCCATCGGCATCCTGTGGTGGTCCGGCACGAGTGCCGCCAGCGTCCACGGCGCCGCCGGAGCGCTCACCGCCGCCGGCCGGGTCGCCGGCCTGCTCGCGGCGTACCTGGTGCTTGTCGAGCTCACGTTGATGGCCAGGATCGCGGCGCTGGAACGCGCGGTCGGCTTCGACCGGCTCGCGGCCTGGCACCGTGGCCTCGGGACCAACGTCATTCTGCTCATCGCCGTGCACGTCGTGCTGACGGTCTGGGGTTACGGCCTGGCCGACCACCACCAGCCCCTCGCGGAGCTGGTCACGGTCGTCACCAGCTACCCGGACATGTGGAAGGCGACCCTCGGCGCGCTGCTGTTCGTCGCCGTCGGGATCACCAGCGGCCGGCTCGCCCGCACCCGACTGTCCTACGAAGCCTGGTACGCCGTGCACCTGACGACCTACCTCGCGGTGTTCCTGACGTTCTTCCACCAGCGGGCGACCGGCGCGGAGTTCGTCGGGCATCCCGTGGCCAGCGCCCTGTGGTTGGGGCTGTACCTAGCGGTCGCCGCCGCCCTCGTCGGCTGGCGCCTCGTGCTCCCGGTGGCCCGCGTGTCGCGGCACCGGATGCGGGTGGACCGGGTCGTCGTCGAGGCGCCGGGGGTCGTGTCGGTGTGGATCCGCGGCCACGGTCTGGACCGGCTCGGCGCCCGGTCGGGGCAGTTCCTGCTGTGGCGTTTCGCCGCCCGCGGCCATCTCCTCAGCGCGCATCCGTACTCGCTGTCCGCGCCGCCGGAACCGGACATGCTGCGGATCACGGTCAAGGCGGCCGGCGACCATTCGCGTGCCCTCGCAGACCTGCGGCCCGGCACGCCTGCCCTGGCCGAGGGGCCGTTCGGACATTTCACCGCCGCCGCCGCGCGCCGCGGGCGGGTGCTGCTCATCGGCGGCGGCAGTGGCATCGCCCCGATCCGGGCACTCGCGGAGGACCTGGTCCGCCGCGGCGACGACGTCGTCGTCGTGCACCGCGCCAGCCACCCGGCGGACCTCGCGCTGCACGGCGAGTTCCGCGAGGTCGCCGACGCCGGCCTGGTGCGGCTGCACACCCTGACCGGCTCGCGGCGCGATCTCGGCTTCGACCCGCTCGACGCCGCGCACCTGGGCGCCGCGGTGACCGACGCCGCGGACCGTGACGTGTTCGTCTGCGGCCCGCCCGGGATGACCACCGCCGCGGCCCGGTCGCTGCGCGCGCTCGGAGTGCCCCGCCATCGCGTTCACACCGAGGAGTTCGCGCTCCGCTGACGTCCAGGGGGTGACCTTGGTCGACCCGGGAGGTGACATGTCCCTGTTCCACCGAAAGGATGCGCAGATGCGTTCGACTGCGGGGCGCCGATTCTTCTCCGGCCACGCTGCCGGGATCCGCACGGCGAGGCCCCGATGACTGGGAGCGCCGGGAGACCGTACCGGGCGCGGGTCGGGTTCGCCGCCCTGCTCAGCGCCGTCGCCCTCACCGTCGGCGCGAAGGCCGCGACCGGCTCCGGGCAGCCG
>NZ_JALKFU020001050.1 GCF_023242965.2 Frankia sp. AgKG'84/4 | reverse complement strand
GGCATCGGCCGCCGTGGCGCCGGCACCGCCCGCCAAGCCTGGCAGGCGCGCTCCAGCAGCGACAGCGGGCCCGACAGCGCGTCGTCGATCATCGTCGCGCAGGCCTCGAACTTGTCCCTGCCGTGACCCATCGGGTCGCTGAGGTTGTCCAGGTCGGCGGGCACGATCCGGCCCGCGCCCCGCGCCCGCCAGGCCTCAGCGGCCAGCGCCTCGGCGACGACGCGTAGCTGGCCCGTCGGCAGGTCGCCGACCCGGACCCCGGAGGTCATCCGGCCGAACTCGCGCATGGTGAAGGTCCGGCGCAGTGCCCGGGGCGCGAGGCCGACGACCTCGGACCGGTGGTCGCGGGTGGCGGTGAGCACCAGATCGCTCGCCTCGACCAGGTCCGCCGTCAGCGGCCGCGCCCGGAACCGGTCCGTGTCGATGCCCCGCGCGCGCAACAGGTCCTGCGCGTGCGGGTGCATCTGCCTGTCCGCCAGCGCGGCGATCCCGGCGCTGTGGATCAGTGGCCGGCCGGTGCCGGCCGGGCCGGGCGGGAAGTGTGTGTCGGCCAGGTGCTGGGCCATCGGTGAGCGGCACAGGTTGCCGGTGCAGACCATGAGGATCGTCCACGGACCGGTCCGGGGGGCGGCACTCATGACTGCCGCGGGGTGGCGTCGCGCCGCCAGTAGACGCCCGTCCAGTCGACGTCGACGACCTGCTCGCCGATGCCGTGGGCCGCACGGTAGTCGTCCACGGCCGCCCGGCAGGCCGGCACCGCCCCGTAGTCGTCGACGATGCAGAAACCGCCGGGGGACAGCTTCGGGTACAGGGCCTCGAGCGCCTCGATGGTGCTTTCGTACATGTCGCCGTCGAGGCGCAGCACGGACAGCGCCTCGATCGGCGCGGTCGGCAGCGTGTCGCGGAACCAGCCGGGCAGGAAGCGGACCTGGTCGTCGAGCAGCCCGTAGCGGCGGAAGTTCTCCCGCACCTGGTCGACGGAGATGGCGAGGGCGGACTGTTCGTGGTGGCGGTCACCGGTGTCGGCGGCGTAGCGCGGGTCGGGTGCCGGCAGGCCCGCGAACGAGTCGGCGACCCAGACCGTCCGGGTGGAGTCCTCATGCGCGGCGAGCACGCCGCGCATGAGGATGCATGCCCCGCCGCGCCAGACGCCGGTCTCGATCAGGTCACCCCGCACGTCGTCCAGCAGCACCTGCTCGACGCATTCCTGCAGGTTGCGCATCCGTCGCTCGCCGGTCATCGTGTGCGCGAGGCGCGGCCAGTCCCGGCCGTCGCCGCGGGCGTCCGGCGAGGTCCGCCGGACGATCTCCATGCCGCGGCGTTGGACGGCGCGGGACACGAGCCGGGGGGCTCGTCCGCGCGGCTCCCAGACACTGCCGTCCCCGCCGTCCCACAGAGAGAACGTCAGCGTCGAACGGAGCAGGTCGAGATAGCGCGTGGTGGTGTCGGGCAGCGTGGGCCGCGGGACGGCGGGCGTGGTAGTCATCAACGCTCCTGGATGGGGAGGCGCCCCGGTACGGAGCGGATCTCCTGGGCGGGGGCGGGTAGGTCGTGCGTCGCCTCGGCTGGCTGGCGCGGGTCGGGGATGCGGGCGGCGCCGGCGGGCGCAGGCGCGCCCGGC
>NZ_JALKFU020001049.1 GCF_023242965.2 Frankia sp. AgKG'84/4 | reverse complement strand
CGTCCGCCCCGGTCGGCGGCGTCACCGACGGCCCGTCCGTCCCCGCGGGGGAGCGCGTCCCGCTGCCGTCGGACCTGCTGACGATCTACGGCGCCCCCGGTACCTTCGGCGCCCTCGGCGAGGCCGGCTCCACGACCCGGGTCACCGAGGTGCCCGGGTGGGGCTTCGGCTCCGGCCAGGCGGCGTTCATGTCGGCGGTGGCCGCGGACGGCACCGTCTTCATGTGCACCACCCCGTTCACCGACGACCAGTCGAAGCCGACCGGGTTCGACATGGAGATCGAGGTCTTCGAGCCGGAGGCGCTGCGCTTCACCCGGCTCGTCATCCCCTCGTCCAAGGGCCGCACCAACCTGCCCCGGCTCGACCCGGGCTACCGGGGGGTCGGTGGCGGAGACACCTCCGATGTGGCCGTCATTCCCGGCCCCGACGGCGGTCAGCGGGTGGTCTTCACCTCGCTGTCCCCGTTCTTCGGCTGGAACACGGCGACGGACGGCGAGCTGCCGAGCGTCGGCGAGCTGCGCCGGGACGGCCCCTCCGGGCGCTGGGTCTACGACCCGACGGCCAGCTTCACCGCCTCCCAGCTCGCTCGCAACGCCCCGCCGAACATCGCCGCGCGGGCGTTCCCCGTGCTCGCGCCGCTGAACCCGCGCTCGGCGCGCGGCCCGACCTCCATCACCAGGCTGCCGCGCAGCGGGCACCTCGTCATCGCCCAGTACATGGGATCGGGCCCGGGCGGCACGGACAACGGCTCGCTGCTCGTGCTCGACGAGTCCGGCCGGGTGCGGGCGCACTGGCAGTATCCACAGGTCAGGCCGCTGGGGGTGGAACTCGTCGTGAACCCGCGGGAGGTCACCGCCGATCCGACCAGCGCGCCGGACGACGAGCGGTTCGTGCTGATCAGCGATGTCCGCGGGTTGGACTACGACACCCAGCCGTTCCCGATCCAGGAGTTCTCCTACTCGGCGTCGCGGGCCACCATCACCCCGAAGAGCACCGCCGTGCGCGCCGTGCAGGACGGCTCGCGGATGGAGTCGGCGGTCTTCGGCCGCGACGGGACGCTCTACGTGGCCCGCACCGGCAAGGACGGTCTGCGGGCGGAGACCCTGGCCGTCTACCCGAAGCTCGGGCGCGAGCGCGGACTGGTCACGCGAACGCCGGCCATCGAGAACTGGCCGGTGAACACCTGGGGCGTCGAGAACAACCCCGACTACCTCGTCACCGGCACCGATCGCGGTGGACTGGTCCGCAGCGTCACCCTCGACCCGACCACCGGGGCGGTGCTGCTCGCCGGCCTCGACGGGCTGGTGCAGGCCGTCCGCCCTGCCGGCAGCGGCAGCCGGATGACGTTCCGGACCGGAGAGCCGATCGACGTCGGCCTGAACCGCCTGCGTGACCCGTCGACCCGCTATGTGGGGGTGCGGCGCGGCGCGATCGACGCGGCCCGGCGCAGCCTGTGGCTACCGGTCAACCAGATGGTGCTCAACAGCCTGCCCTGGCCGTACCCGCCGTTCAAGCTCGACCAGTGGCTGCTGCGCGTCAACCTCGACGTCCTGCTGAAGGACTGACGGCCCAGGGACTGACGTCACCCGGCCGCCCGCGGGCCGCCGCGCGCGGCCGGACCGGCGC
>NZ_JALKFU020001048.1 GCF_023242965.2 Frankia sp. AgKG'84/4 | reverse complement strand
TTACTAGTGAGTACACACTTTAAAAACAAATGAGCAAGTCAAATTCTATCGGAGAGTTTGATCCTGGCTCAGGACGAACGCTGGCGGCGTGCCTAATACATGCAAGTCGAGCGGACGGATGGGAGCTTGCTCCCTGAAGTCAGCGGCGGACGGGTGAGTAACACGTGGGCAACCTGCCTGTAAGACTGGGATAACTTCGGGAAACCGGAGCTAATACCGGATACGTTCTTCTCTCGCATGAGAGAAGATGGAAAGATGGTTTCGGCTATCACTTACAGATGGGCCCGCGGCGCATTAGCTAGTTGGTGGGGTAATGGCCCACCAAGGCGACGATGCGTAGCCGACCTGAGAGGGTGATCGGCCACACTGGGACTGAGACACGGCCCAGACTCCTACGGGAGGCAGCAGTAGGGAATCTTCCGCAATGGACGAAAGTCTGACGGAGCAACGCCGCGTGAACGATGAAGGCTTTCGGGTCGTAAAGTTCTGTTGTTAGGGAAGAACAAGTACCAGAGTAACTGCTGGTACCTTGACGGTACCTAACCAGAAAGCCACGGCTAACTACGTGCCAGCAGCCGCGGTAATACGTAGGTGGCAAGCGTTGTCCGGAATTATTGGGCGTAAAGCGCGCGCAGGTGGTTCTTTAAGTCTGATGTGAAAGCCCACGGCTCAACCGTGGAGGGTCATTGGAAACTGGGGAACTTGAGTGCAGAAGAGGAAAGTGGAATTCCACGTGTAGCGGTGAAATGCGTAGAGATGTGGAGGAACACCAGTGGCGAAGGCGACTTTCTGGTCTGTAACTGACACTGAGGCGCGAAAGCGTGGGGAGCGAACAGGATTAGATACCCTGGTAGTCCACGCCGTAAACGATGAGTGCTAAGTGTTAGAGGGTTTCCGCCCTTTAGTGCTGCAGCTAACGCATTAAGCACTCCGCCTGGGGAGTACGGCCGCAAGGCTGAAACTCAAAGGAATTGACGGGGGCCCGCACAAGCGGTGGAGCATGTGGTTTAATTCGAAGCAACGCGAAGAACCTTACCAGGTCTTGACATCCTCTGACAACCCTAGAGATAGGGCTTTCCCCTTCGGGGGACAGAGTGACAGGTGGTGCATGGTTGTCGTCAGCTCGTGTCGTGAGATGTTGGGTTAAGTCCCGCAACGAGCGCAACCCTTGATCTTAGTTGCCAGCATTCAGTTGGGCACTCTAAGGTGACTGCCGGTGACAAACCGGAGGAAGGTGGGGATGACGTCAAATCATCATGCCCCTTATGACCTGGGCTACACACGTGCTACAATGGATGGTACAAAGAGCCCGCAAACCCGCGAGGGCAAGCTAATCTCATAAAGCCATTCTCAGTTCGGATTGCAGGCTGCAACTCGCCTGCATGAAGCCGGAATCGCTAGTAATCGCGGATCAGCATGCCGCGGTGAATACGTTCCCGGGCCTTGTACACACCGCCCGTCACACCACGAGAGTTTGTAACACCCGAAGTCGGTGAGGTAACCTTTTGGAGCCAGCCGCCTAAGGTGGGACAGATGATTGGGGTGAAGTCGTAACAAGGTAGCCGTATCGGAAGGTGCGGCTGGATCACCTCCTTTCTAAGGATAAAAACGTACGCGCTTTTGTTT
>NZ_JALKFU020000008.1 GCF_023242965.2 Frankia sp. AgKG'84/4 | reverse complement strand
GGGCCACTGCGGTGGCCGGCAGCCCTCGCCGACCGCGAGCAGCCCGCCGACCAGCGCGCGCACCATCGAGTGGCAGAACGCATCCGCCTCGACGTCGGCGCCCAGCACGCCGCCCGGGCCCCGGGTGACGTCGAGGCGCAGCAGCGTGCGCACAGTCGTCGCGCCCTCGCGGCGGCGACAATAGGCGGCGAAGTCGTGCTCACCGACCAGCAGCAGCGCCGCGGCGGCCATCGCCGCCGCGTCCAGCGGGCGCGGCCAGGTGAGGGTGTCGAAGCGCCGCAGCGGCTGGGCGCCGAACGGCGCGTCGGTGATGCGGTAGAGGTAGCGGCGGGACAACGCGGAGAACCGCGCGTCGAATCCGGCGGCGGCGGGCGCGAGACCGGTGACCCGGATCGCCCGGTCAAGCACGCCGTTGAGCCGGCGGGCCAGGCCGCCGAGCGGCACCTCGACGGGCAGGTCGACGTGGGCGACCTGCCCCAGCGCGTGCACCCCGGAGTCGGTCCGGCCGGCGACGGTCAACCGCACCGCGGGCAGCCGCGTCACCCGGATCAGCGCGTCCTCGACGTCGCCCTGGACGGTCCGCTGCCCTGGCTGGCGGGCCCAGCCGGCGAACGGCGTGCCGTCGTAGGAGATGTCCAGCCGCAGCCGGACCAGCCCCTCGGGGCTGCCCGCCACCGAGGGCAGGCCGTGCGGCGCGCGCAGGCCGGTTGCCGGGTCCTCGGGCATCTGTTCCTCCCCGTCCGCGGGTGCGGCGCTGGTATCCGCCCGGCGCGGGCAGACGCCCGGCCCGCGACGGGCGGCACGGTGCGCCAACGGCGAAGGCCCGCCGCCCATCATGGGGCGGCGGGCCAGCACCGATCTAGTTCACGGTGCGAAATTCCGTCAGGTCACGCCGCAGGCGGGACCGGGCGGGTCAGGAGTCCGACTCGGTCGAACCCGTGTCGCTCGCCGGCGTCGCCTCGGCCTCGGCGGTAGGGGTGGCCTCGGCGGACGGGGTGGCCTCGGCGGACTGCGCGTGGACGGCGGCGGCCGTCGGCGACTCCTTCGCCAGGTCCTCCGCGGCCTCGGCGGTGGCACCGGTGGGCTTGCGGCCCGGCGCGAACCGGGTGCCGCGGGCCCGCTCGGCCTCGCCGACGGCCTGCTGTCCGACGGTCAGCGCCTCGACCAGCTCGATGCGCGCCATCGACGCGTTGTCGCCCTTGCGGTTACCCAGCTTGATGATCCGGGTGTAGCCGCCGTTGCGGTCCACGTAACGCGGGCCGATCTCGGTGAACAGCGTGTGGACGACCGAGTTGTCCCGCACGTGCCGCATGACCCGGCGCCGCGCGTGCAGGTCGCCACGCTTGGCGAAGGTCACCAGCCGCTCGGCGTAGGGCCGCAGCCGCTTCGCCTTCGCCTCGGTGGTGGTGATGCCGCCGTGCTCGAACAGCGCGGTGGCGAGGTTGGCCAGCAGCAGCCGCTCATGTGCGGGGCTGCCGCCGAGCCGGGCGCCCTTGGTTGGCGTGGGCATGATGAGTGCTCCTCGTTCCTTTCACTGTCCCGCCAGGCTGCCCGCCTACAGGACGGCGGCGTGTGCCACCGGAGGTCGTCGAGGCCCCCGCGACGTGCCGCCGCGGGGGCCTCGTGAAGGTCAGTACTGCTCGGTCTCGACGTACTCCGCGCCGTCGTCGTGCGGGTCGGAGAACGGCGCGTTGTAGGTGTCGGTGCCGTAGGTGTCGACGGCCTGACGCGGGTCGAATCCGGGCGGGGAGTCCTTGAGCTGCAGACCCATCGCGCCCAGCTTCGTCTTGACCTCGTCGATCGACTTCTGCCCGAAGTTGCGGATGTCGAGCAGGTCGGCCTCGCTGCGCGAGACCAACTCACCGATCGTGTGGATGCCCTCGCGCTTGAGGCAGTTGTAGGAGCGGACGGTCAGGTCCATCTCCTCGATCGGCAGCGCGAGGTCGGCCGCCAGCGCCGCGTCTGCGGCGGACGGGCCGATGTCCACGCCCTCGGCCTCGGCGTTGAGCTCCTGCGCCAGCCCGAACAGGCCGACGAGCGTCTTGCCGGCGCTCGCCATCGCGTCCCGCGGGGAGATCGACTGCTTCGTCTCGACGTCGACGATGAGCCGGTCGAAGTCGGTGCGCTGCTCGACGCGGGTCGCCTCGACCTTGTAGGTCACCTTCAGCACCGGGGAGTAGATCGAGTCGATCGGAATCCGCCCGATCTCCTGGCCGGCCTGCTTGTTCTGGGCCGCGCTGACATAGCCGCGGCCACGCTCGACGGTCAGCTCGATCTCGAGCTTGCCCTTGTCGTTCAGCGTCGCGAGACGCAGCTCGGGGCTGTGCACCTCGACGCCGGCGGGCGGGGCGATGTCCGCCGCCGTGACCTCACCGGGGCCCTGCTTGCGCAGGTACATCACGGTCGGCTCGTCGTTGTCGGAGCTGACGACCAGTTCCTTGAGGTTCAGGATCAGGTCGGTCACGTCCTCCTTGACGCCCGGCACCGTGGAGAACTCGTGCAGCACTCCGTCGATCCGGATGCTCGTGACCGAGGCACCGGGGATGGAGGACAGCAGGGTCCGGCGCAGCGAGTTGCCGAGGGTGTAGCCGAAGCCCGGCTCGAGCGGCTCGATCACGAAACGCGACCGGAACTCGGAGATCGGGTCTTCGACGAGGGTGGGACGCTGAGCGATCAGCATGGTGTGATCCTTCCGGCCACGGCGCCCGCCATATGACGCCGCGATGTGCTGGCTCCCCGATCAACGGGGAGCCGGCGGACGGGACATCGGTCCGCCCCGTCCGCGGTGTCGGCGCACGCGGCGCCGACACCCGACACCTCTCCAGTGTGCCTCCGGCCCGGCGGCCACGACCAGAAAGGTCGCGGTCGCCGGGCCGAACAGAGAGGAGTACTGCCCTGACTTGGGAGTGCCGCCCTACTTGGAGTAGAGCTCGACGATCAGCTGCTCCTGGACCTGGGTGTCAATGACCTGCCGAGCCGGCAGGGAGTGCACCAGGATCCGCATCTGGGTCGGGAGAACCTCCAGCCACGCCGGAACCGTCCGGCCCTGGCCCGCGGTCTCCCGAGCGATGACGAACGGAGTGAGCTCCTTCGCCTTCGGGGCGATCTCGACAATGTCGTTCTCGCTGACCCGGTAGCTCGGGATGTCGACCTTGCGGCCGTTGACCACGACGTGGCCGTGCCGAACCGCCTGGCGGGCAGCGTCCCGCGACGGCGCGAAGCCGCCCCGGTAGACGACGTTGTCCAACCGCGACTCGAGGATCTTCAGCAGCTCGTCACCGGTCTTGCCGGAGCGACGGTTCGCCTCGTCGTAGTAGCCACGGAACTGCTTCTCGAGGATCCCGTAGATCCGCGCGCACTTCTGCTTCTCGCGCTTCTGCAGGAGGTACTCGGAGTCCTTCGTGCGGCCCCGGCCGTGCTCGCCCGGCGGGTACGGCCGGATCTCGATCGGGCACTTCGGGGTGTCGCACTTGCTGCCCTTGAGGTACAGCTTCGTCTTTTCGCGGCGGCAACGCTTGCAGTCCGCGCCGGTGTAACGGGCCATCTAATCCTTCTCTTTCGTTTCCTGGCGCGAACTCGGACGCGACGCCGCGACTCCGCCGAGGCACTCGCCCCGGCCCTGGTCGCCACGCCGCACGGTCACACCCTGCGCCGCTTGGGCGGACGGCAACCGTTGTGCGGAGTCGGGGTGACGTCCTGGATCGCCCCCACCTCGAGACCCGCCGCCTGCAGGGAGCGGATCGCGGTCTCCCGGCCGGAGCCCGGACCCTTCACGAACACGTCGACCTTGCGCATGCCGTGCTCCTGCGCCTTGCGGGCCGCGTTCTCAGCGGCCATCTGCGCGGCGAAGGGAGTCGACTTCCGCGAGCCCTTGAAGCCGACGTGGCCGGCGGAGGCCCAGGAGATCACGTTCCCGGAGGGGTCAGTGATCGAGACGATCGTGTTGTTGAACGTGCTCTTGATGTGAGCGTGCCCGTGGGCAACGTTCTTCTTTTCCTTGCGCCGGACCTTCTTGGCGCCGGCAGCGCGCGTCTTGGGAGGCATCTTCGCGTGTGATCTCCGTGTGCGAGGTCGTCGGTCAGCGGTCGTCCAGAAACGGGCGGAACCGCCCGGCGGGCGCCGGTGACTACTTCTTGCCGGCCTTCTTCTTGCCGGCGATGGCGCGACGCGGGCCCTTACGGGTACGCGCGTTCGTGTGCGTGCGCTGACCGTGGACCGGGAGGTTGCGCCGGTGGCGCAGGCCCTGGTAGCAGCCGATCTCCATCTTGCGGCGAATGTCCTGCTTGATCTCCCGGTTGAGGTCACCCTCGACCCGGTAGTTCGCGTCGATCCATTCGCGCAGGCGGACGATCTCCTCTTCGCTGAGGTCACGCACCCGCGTGTCGGGGTTGACCCCGGTGGCGGCGAGAGTCTCCCGCGAGCGGGTGCGGCCGATCCCGAAGATGTAGGTCAAAGCGATCTCGACCCGCTTCTCACGGGGAAGGTCGACGCCAGAAAGGCGTGCCATGAACCGATGTTTCCTTCCTGCAACCGGAGGTCTCGGGCGATGCCGCCCCGACCGGCATCACGCCGACCGGGCCCCGGCCTCCGACCAGGGGTGGGACATCCCGCGTGGCGGGACGCCTGGCATCGCTTGACTGTGGGGATCCTCGCCCGTGACCCGGAGGTGCGCAGGCACCACGCCGGGTCGGGGAGAACCCACCCGTCAGGAACTTAGCCCTGACGCTGCTTGTGACGAAGGTTCTCGCAGATGACCATGATGCGGCCGTGACGGCGGATCACCTTGCACTTGTCACAGATCGGCTTGACGCTGGGCTTGACCTTCACGGCTGTTGCGAACCTCCTGCGCAGCCGTGGGCCGCGCGTGGCGTGGGTGGAACCGGACGAAGGGGTGGTGCGGTAGGCCGGCGCGAGCCGACCGAGCTACTTGTAGCGGTAGACGATGCGACCGCGGGACAGGTCGTAGGGCGAGAGCTCGACCACGACGCGGTCCTCCGGCAGGATCCGGATGTAGTGCTGACGCATCTTCCCGCTGATGTGGGCGAGAACGCGATGACCGTTCTGGAGTTCGACCCGGAACATGGCGTTCGGGAGTGGCTCCACAACTCGGCCCTCGATCTCGATGGCCCCGTCCTTCTTCGGCATGTCCTCCGCTGTCCTGACGTCGACGACTGAGCCGGCGGGTCAGCCGCGACCGGTCGAACCGCCCCGGAAGCCCGGGACGACTCAGGCCAGGATCGCAGCGCCCGCGAGGACACCCCGACCACCGACCACACTGCCACCGACCGCAACTGCCACGTTTACAGGACTGCTATCGACGCGGTGGAGCACACCGGCGTGAGAAGACCGCCAACTGAAGAGTGTACGTGGCCCATCCGTCAAGGGCCAACCAGGCTCAGCCGATGCCGGTCGGAGCGTCGGTCGGCTGCCCGCAGGCCACCCCGAGGGCGGCGAGGCGGGCGACACCGCCGTCCGGCTCGGTCAGCACCCACGGCCCACGGTGGGTGATCGCCACCGAGTGCTCGGAGTGGGCGGCGAGGCTGCCGTCGTCGGTGACGACCGTCCAGTCGTCGGCCAACACCTTGGTGTCAGGCGAGCCCATCGTGATCATCGGCTCGATCGCCAGCGCGAGCCCCTCGACCAGCCGGATGCCCCGGCCAGGACGGCCGTAGTTGAGCACGTGGGGGGGCTGGTGCATCTCGGTGCCGATGCCGTGGCCGCCGTAGTGGTCGACGATGCCGTGGCCGCTCGGGCTGATGTGCCGTTCGACCGCGGCGCTGATGTCGGTGAGCCGGCCGCCGAGCTGGGCGGCCGCCAGGCCGGCCCACAGCGAGCCCTCACAGGTCTCGATCATCGCGAGAACCTCGGGCGGGACCTCGCCGACGGGGACAGTGATCGCCGCGTCGCCGTGCCAGCCGTCGACGATCGCGCCGCAGTCGATCGAGATGATGTCGCCCTCGCGCAGCACCCGCTTGCGGCTGGGGATCGCGTGGACCACCTCGTCGTTCACCGAGCTGCAGATGGACGCCGGGTAGGGCGGCTGCGCGTAACCCTTGAACGACGGGATCCCGCCGTCGGCGCGAATCGTCTTCTCGGCCAGCGCGTCCAGGTCGGCGGTGGTGACGCCGGGCGCGACGGCCTCGCGCAGCCGGGCCAGGGTCTTGGCCACCAGCAGGCCGGCCACGCGCATCTTGGCGATCTCAGCCGCCGTCTTGATCTGGACGTGCTCTCGTCGCGCCACGCTCTCGCCCCGGTCTGTGTCCGTGTGCTGGTCCGTATTCCGATGCTAGTCCCCGCCGGCAGGCCGCTCGCGCCGATCATCGCACCAGCGCCAGGACCGAGCCGGGTCCGCCGGGTCGGCGCGCCGGGCTGGCGCCTGCCGCACGCGTCTCGAGCCCGCGGCAGGCCGTACCAGCTGTCAGTCGGCGTAGTGCCGCAACGCGTCGAGCGCGCGGTCGGTGACGTTGTCCACCGGGCCGGTGGCGTCGATACCGATCAGGATGCCCTTCTCGGCGTAGTACGCCACGAGCGGCGACGTCTGGTCCGCGTACACCTCGAGCCGGTGGCGCACGGTCTCGGACCGGTCGTCGTCGCGCTGGAAAAGCTCCCCGCCACATCGGTCACAGACGTTCTCGACCGATGGCGGGTCGAAGTCGAGGTGCCAGATGTGGCCACAGTTCCGGCAGGTTCGCCGCCCGGACAGCCGCCGCACGACCTCGTCGTCGTCGACGACGAGCTCGAGTACGACGTCGAGACGGGTTCCCATCCCGTCGAGCATCTGCCCGAGCACCTCGGCCTGCGGCACGTTGCGCGGGAAGCCGTCGAGCAGGAAGCCCTTCACCGCGTCGTCCTCAGCGAGGCGGTTACGGACCATGCCGATGGTGATCTCATCCGGGACGAGGTCGCCAGCGTCCATGAAGGTCTTGGCCTTGACGCCCAGTTCGGTTCCCTGTCGCACGTTCGCTCGGAAAATGTCCCCGGTGGAGATCTTGGGGATGGACCGCGCCTGGGCTATGAACGCGGCCTGAGTACCTTTTCCGGCACCGGGCGGTCCCACCAGTACGAGACGCACTACCGGAGGAAACCTTCGTAGTTGCGGAGCATGAGCTGGCTTTCGATCTGCTTCACGGTCTCCAGCCCTACCCCCACCATGATCAGAACCGAGGTTCCCGCGAAGGGGAACGGCTGGTCCTTGGTCAGGTTCAACAGTGCCAACGGCAGGACCGTGATCGCTCCGAGGAAGAGGGATCCTGGGAGGGTGATCCGGTCAAGTACGTGTTTGAGGTACTCCGCTGTTGGGTTGCCCGGTCTGATGCCCGGGATGAAACCACCGTACTTCTTCATGTTGTCAGCGACCTCCGTTGGGTTGAAGGTGATCGCAACATAGAAGTAGGTGAAGAAGATGATGAGTGCGAAGTAGGTCACCAGGTAGAGCGGATGGTTGCCGCGCGAGAGATAACGTTGCTCGAAGTCCTGGAAGGTCTGGTTGCTCCACACCTGTCCGACCAGCTGCGGGAGCTGGAGCAGGGACGACGCGAAGATGACCGGAATGATGCCGGCCTGGTTGACCTTGATCGGCAGATAGGTCGAGGTGCCGCCGTACATCCGCCGGCCGATGAGGCGCTTGGCGTACTGGACGGGGATCCGTCTCTGCGACTGTTCCACGAACACCACGAAGACCACGATCGCGAGGCCCAGCAGCAACACGAGACTGAAGACCACGCCACCGGCCACCTGCAGGATGCTGGTGCCCTCCGACGGCAGCCGGGCCGCGATCGAGGTGAAGATCAGCAGCGACATGCCGTTGCCGACGCCGCGGGCGGTGATGAGCTCGCCCATCCACATGATCACCGATGTGCCGGCCGTCATCGTGACCACGATCGTCACGATCCGGAAGAGGCTGGTGTCCGGAATGATCGCCGACGAACAGTTCGGGAACAGCCGGCCGCTGCGGGCCAGGGCCACGATGCCGGTCGCCTGCAGGACGCCCAGCGCGATCGTCAGGTATCGGGTGTACTGGGTGAGCTTCTGCTCGCCCGCACTGCCTTCCTTCTTCAGCTGCTCAAGCCGGGGAATGACTACGACGAGCAGCTGGATGATGATGCTCGAGGTGATGTACGGCATGATGCCCAGCGCGAAGATGGACAGCTGCAGCAGCGCACCGCCGCTGAAAAGGTTGATCAGCGAGTAGACGTTGCGGCTGTCGGCACTCGCGGCGTTGAGGCAGGTGTTGACCGCGCTGGTGGAGACGCCGGGCGACGGCATGACACTGCCGAACCGGAACAGCACCACGATCCCGACGGTGAACAGCAGCTTCTTACGCAGGTCAGGAGTGCGGAATGCCCGCGTGAAGGCGGTGAGCACGTCTCCTCCTGCTGGGGGATTGCGGACCGACGGGAAGTGGACATCCTGCCCGGTGCGACGGCGACGTCAGCAGCTGGCCGTCGACGTCGGTGAGGCGACTGTAACAGGACACCCGGTCCACTCGTCCGGACATCACGCCCGGTAAGCAGCGGTGGCCGGGAAGAACCAGCTGATGCCGGTGCGCACTGCCTACCGCCGCCCGCCGCCCGCGGGCGGCCCGGATGCACAACAGGCGGGAGCGACGCCCTTCGGGCCGCTCCCGCCTGCCTACTGCTCAGCCTTCGGTGACGCTCCCGCCGGCGGCCGCGATCTTCTCGCGCGCCGAGCCGGAGAACGCGTCCGCGCTGACGTGCAGCGCGACCTCGATGTCACCGTTACCAAGAATCTTCACCGGCAGCTTGGGGCGCACGGCGCCCTTCGCCACGAGGTCGGCCTTGGTCACCTCACCGCCGTCCGGGAACAGCTCGGCCAGAGCGGCGAGGTTCACCACCTGGAACTCGACCCGGGCCGGGTTGGTGAAGCCCTTCAGCTTCGGCAGCCGCATGTGCAGCGGCATCTGGCCACCCTCGAACCGGGCGGGCACCTGCTTGCGGGCCTTGGAGCCCTTGGTGCCACGGCCGGCGGTCTTGCCCTTGGAGCCCTCACCGCGTCCCACCCGGATGCGCTTGCGGTGCGCGCCGGGCGCCGGGCGCAGGTGGTGCACCTTCAGGCCGCGGCCACGGTCGGTCGCCGTCGCCTCGGCGTCAGCCGTCTCGGTCTTCGCCAGTTCGGCCATGATTAGGAGTCCACCTCCTCGACCCGGACAAGATGGGTCACGGTCCTGATCATCCCGAGCACCTCGGGACGGTCCTCACGGACGGTCGACGCGTTGATCTTGCGCAGCCCGAGGGTCCGCAGCGTCGCCCGCTGGTTGTGGGTGCCACCGATCCCGGACCGGATCTGCGTGATGCGTAGTTTCGCCATCAGGCACCCGCTCCAGCGGCCGCCCGGGCCCGCAGCATCGCCGGCGGCGCGACGTCCTCCAGCGGCAGGCCGCGCCGGGCCGCGATCTCCTCGGGCCGCATGAGCCCGCGCAGAGCGGCCACCGTGGCATGCACGATGTTGATCGGGTTCGACGAGCCGAGCGACTTCGACAGCACGTCGTGCACGCCCGCGCACTCCAGCACGGCGCGCACCGGACCACCGGCGATCACACCGGTACCAGGCGAGGCCGGCTTGAGCAGGACCACGCCCGCCGCCTCCTCACCCTGGACCGGGTGCGGGATCGTCGAGCCGATCCGAGGCACCTTGAAGAAGTGCTTCTTGGCCTCCTCGACGCCCTTGGCGATGGCGGCGGGGACTTCCTTCGCCTTGCCGTAGCCGACGCCGACGGTTCCGTCAGCGTCACCGACCACGACGAGTGCGGTGAAGCTGAAACGACGACCGCCCTTGACGACCTTGGCCACGCGGTTGATCGCGACGACCCGCTCGACGTAGGCGTTCTTCTCCTGGGCCGGGCCGCCGCCCGACCGGTCCCGGCGTTCCCGACGGTCGGAGCCGCCGGAGCTGCCGCCGCGGCGCTGCTGGCCTGGCATCTAGAACATCTCCCTGTTCTGGCTGTACTGGGTGGCCTGACCGGCCTGGGTGGCCTGACCGGCCTGGGTGGCCTGGCTGGCCGATCGCGAGGCGGTCATCAGAAGTCCAGACCGCCTTCCCGCGCCGCGTCCGCGAGCGCGGCGATCCGGCCGGCGTAGGTACGCCCGCCGCGGTCGAACACGACGGCGTCGACGCCGGCGGCCTTCGCCCGCTGGGCGAGGAGCTCGCCCACCTTGCGGGCCTGGGCCGACTTGTCGCCGTCCCCGCCGCGCAGGGACACGTCCAGAGTGGACGCCCACGCGAGCGTGTGCCCGGCGACATCGTCGATGACCTGGGCGTAGATGTGCCGCGAGGACCGGGTGACGACGAGCCGGGGACGGATCGGGGTGCCGGCCACCTTCTTGCGCACGCGGGTGTGCCGACGGAGCTTGGCTGTCCGCCGCTTCGCGCTGGCGCCGAGGCTCACTGCCATGATCTATCTCCTACTTCCCGGTCTTCCCGACCTTGCGGCGGACGACCTCGCCCTGGTACCGCACGCCCTTGCCCTTGTAGGGGTCAGGCTTGCGCAATCCGCGGATCTTCGCGGAGACCTCACCGACCAGCTGCTTGTCGATCCCGTGGACCACGAAGCGGGTCGGGGCCTGCACCTCGAAGCGGATGCCCTCGGGGGCCTTGACCGGGACGGGGTGGCTGTAGCCCAGCGCGAACTCCAGGTCGGAGCCCTTCGCCTGGACGCGGTAACCGACCCCGACGATCTCCAGGGTCTTCGAGTAACCGGCGGTGACGCCGATGACCATGTTCGCGACCAGGGTGCGGGTCAGCCCGTGCAACGCCCTGGACCGGCGGTCGTCGTCGGGACGGGCCACGACGAGCTGCCCGTCCTCGCGGCCGACCGTGATGGGCTCGGCAACGGTGTGGCTCAAGGTGCCCTTGGGGCCCTTGACTGTGACAGTGGGTCCCTCGACGGTGATATCGACACCGCTGGGGACGGGAATGGGCAGGCGCCCGATCCGTGACATCGTTCGCCTTCCTTACCAGACGTAGGCGAGGACTTCTCCGCCCACGCCCCGCTTGTTCGCCTGCCGGTCAGTCAACAGACCCGACGAGGTCGAGATGATCGCGACGCCCAGACCCCCGAGCACCTTGGGAAGGTTCGTCGCCTTGGCGTAGACCCGAAGGCCCGGCTTGCTGATGCGCTTGATCCCGGCGATCGAACGCTCCCGGTTCGGGCCGTACTTCAGCTCGACGACCAGCGTGTGGCCGACGCCGCCAGCCGCGGTGGCGTCCTCGACGCGCCAGCTGGAGATGTAACCCTCCTGCTGGAGGATCTCGGCGATGTGAGTCTTGATCTTGCTGTGGGGCATCACCACGTTGTCGTGGTACGCCCGGCTGGCGTTACGAACACGGGTGAGCATGTCCGCAATCGGGTCGGTCATCGTCATGGCGTGACGCCTTTCTCACGGCGGTTCCCACCGGAGCCGGACATTTCATCGGCAACCGTGCGGTGGGCCTGCCGCGATCGGGTGGAATGCGGGGGTGGCGCTGGTAGGAATACGGCGCCCTGGTTGGTTACCAGGAACTCTTGGTGATGCCGGGCAGCTCGCCGCGGTGCGCCATCTGGCGCAGGCAGACCCGGCAGAGCCCGAACACCCGGTACACCGAGCGGGACCGGCCGCAGCGCTGGCAGCGGGTGTAGCCGCGCACCGCGTACTTCGGCTTGCGGTTCGACTTCTCGATCAGTGCCTTCTTGGCCATCTGCTCAGTTCTCCCGGAAGGGGAAGCCCAGCGCCCGCAGGAGCGCCCGGCCCTCGTCGTCGGTGGTCGCGGTGGTCACGACCGTGATGTCCATGCCCCGAACCCGGTCGATCCGGTCGATGTCGATCTCGTGGAAGATTGACTGCTCGACCACGCCGAAGGTGTAATTGCCCGCACCGTCGAACTGCTTCGGGGACAGCCCGCGGAAGTCGCGGATGCGGGGCAGGGCGATGGAGACCAGCCGGTCGAGGAACTCCCACATCCGGTCGCCGCGCAGGGTGACCTTCGCCCCGATCGGCATGCCCTCGCGCAGCTTGAACTGGGCGATGGACTTCTTCGCCCGCCGCACGGCCGGCTTCTGGCCGGTGATCGCCGCCAGGTCCCGCACCGCGCCGTCGATGAGCTTCGCGTCCCGGGCGGCGTCGCCGACACCCATGTTCACGACGACCTTCACGACACCCGGAATCTGCATGACGTTGCCGAAGGAGAACTCCTCCTTCAGCGCCGGCGCGATCTCCGCCCGGTACCGCTGCTTCAGCCGTGGGAGCGGACGGGCGCCCGGCGCCCGGTCTTCAGTGGTCACAGTCATTGTCTGATCTCGATTCCCAATGCTCGACTGCTCGCTCGGCCTACAGCTCGGTGCCGGTGCGCCGGGAGATACGGACCTTGGTGCCGTCCTCGTTGACCCGGAAACCGATGCGAGTGGGCCTACCGTCCGACGGGTCGACGATCATCACGTTGCTCACGTGGATCGGCGCCTCCTGGGTGACGATCCCCCCGGACTGCGAGCCACGCGCGCTCTGCTGGACGCGGGTGTGCCGGGTGATCCGGTTCGCGCCCTCGACGAGCACCTTGTTCAGCTCGGGGTAGGCCCGGATGACCTTCCCCTTCAGACCGCGGTCCTTGCCGGTGATGATCTGGACCGTGTCACCCTTTTTGATCTTCAACGCGGCCACGGTCACAGCACCTCCGGCGCCAGAGAAATGATCTTCATGAACTTCTTGTCCCGCAGCTCGCGGCCAACCGGGCCGAAGATGCGGGTCCCCCGGGGGTCGCCACCGTCCCGGATGAGCACCGCGGCGTTCTCGTCGAAACGGATGTAGGAGCCGTCGGGCCGCCGGCGCTCCTTGGTGGTACGCACCACGACCGCCTTGACCACGTCGCCGCGCTTCACGCCGGCGCCGGGCAGGGCATCCTTGACCGTGCCGACGATGATGTCGCCGATCCCCGCGTAACGACGCCCAGAGCCGCCAAGCACCCGGATGCACAGAATTTCCCGTGCCCCGGTGTTGTCGGCGACCCGAAGTCGCGACTCCTGCTGAATCACTTTCCGCTCCTGATCACCCGGTACTACAGATCAACCGGTCCTGCCTGGTCGGGGCTCCGCCCCGGAGGGACAAACCGCCCCGGAACTACTTGGCCCGCTCCAGGACCTGGACGACACGCCAACGCTTGGTGGCGGAAAGCGGCCGGGTCTCCATCAGGAGCACGCGGTCGCCGACACCGGTGGTACCGCTCTCGTCGTGCGCCTTGATCTTCTTGGTCCGGCGGATCGTCTTGCCGTACAGCGGGTGCTGCACACGGTCCTCAACCGCGACCACGACGGTCTTGGCCATCTTGTCGCTGACCACCAGACCCTCGCGGACCTTGCGGAAGCCGCGGTCCGCGGTCGCCGCGGCCGTCTCCTGCGAAGCCTCCTGGGAGGCCGTCTCGTCTGCCACTGCCCTCACGCCCGTTCCGACTGCGTCGCATCATCGTCCGCCGCGCCGGCCAGCGCGGGATCTTCGGTGATCCCCAACTCGCGTTCGCGCATCACCGTGTAGATCCGGGCGATATCACGCCGCACGGACCGCAACCGACGGTTGTTGGTGAGCTGCCCGGTCGCGCCCTGGAAGCGGAGGTTGAACAGCTCCTCCTTGGCCTCCCGAAGCTTGTCGACGAGCTCATCGCCCGACAGGCCCCGCAGTTCGTCCGCGGTAGCGACTGCCATCACGCACCACCTTCACGAACCACGAACCGGCACTTCATCGGCAGCTTGTGGATAGCGCGCCGCATGGCCTCGCGCGCCACGGCCTCGTCGACCCCGGACAGCTCGAAGAGCACGCGGCCCGGCTTGACGTTCGCGATCCACCACTCCGGCGAGCCCTTACCGGAACCCATCCGGGTCTCGGCCGGCTTCTTCGTCAGCGGGCGGTCGGGGTAGATGTTGATCCAGACCTTGCCACCACGGCGGATGTGCCGGGTCATCGCGATTCGCGCCGACTCGATCTGCCGGTTCGTCACGTACGCGGACTCGAGCGCCTGGATCCCGTACTCACCGAAGGTGATCTTCGTGCCGCCCTTGGCCGCACCAGTACGCCTGGGGTGGTGCTGCTTGCGGTGCGCGACCTTCCGAGGAATCAGCATGATCTATTCCTCCGCCTTCTCCGGAGTGCCCGCAGCCGGCGCGGCAGCCGTTTCGACGACGGCGGCCTGCGCCTCAGGGGCCGCCTTGGTCTCGGTGGCCTTTGCCTCGGGGGCAGCCTTTGTCTCGGGCGTGGCACTCGCCGACTCGGGCGCGCCGACCTCCGCGGGGCCCGTCGACGCCGCGTCGGACGCGGTCGCCTCGGGCGCGGACGTGTTGGCGCCACCACGGCCACCGCGGCGCTCGTTGCGCGCCGCCGCGCGGCCGGCGTCGGTGCCGCCCTGGGTGGTGCCGGACGAGCCGGAGCGCGGTCCGCGTCGCGGCCGGTCCCGGCGGGTCTGGCGCTGCAGCGCCTCCTGAGCCTCGCGCTCGGCGCGGCTCTGGACGATGTCGCCCTTGTAGATCCAGACCTTCACGCCGATGCGGCCGAAGTTCGTCCGGGCCTCGTAGAAGCCGTAGTCGATGTCCGCGCGCAGCGTGTGCAGCGGCACCCGACCCTCGCGGTAGAACTCCGACCGGCTCATCTCGGCGCCACCGAGGCGACCCGAGCACTGCACCCGGATCCCCTTCGCGCCACCCTTCATCGCGGTCTGCATCGCCTTGCGCATGGCGCGGCGGAAGCTGACCCGGCTGGAGAGCTGCTCGGCCACGCCCTGGGCGACGAGCTGCGCGTCGACCTCGGGGTTCTTGACCTCGAGGATGTTGAGCTGCACCTGCTTGCCGGTGAGCTTCTCCAGGTCGCCACGGATGCGGTCGGCCTCGGCGCCACGACGACCGATGACGATGCCCGGGCGCGCGGTGTGGATGTCCACCCGCAGCCGACCCTGGGTCCGCTCGATGTCGACCCGGCTGATACCGGCCCGCTCCATGCCCTTCGACATCATCTTGCGAATCTTGACGTCCTCACCGACGTACGCCTTGTACAGCTTGTCGGCGTACCAGCGGGACGTGAATTCCG
This sequence comes from Frankia sp. AgKG'84/4, assembly GCF_023242965.2. Taxonomy (GTDB): domain Bacteria; phylum Actinomycetota; class Actinomycetes; order Frankiales; family Frankiaceae; genus Frankia. Next base: position 19,490 of record NZ_JALKFU020000008.1, on the reverse strand, counting down.
ACGTGATGCCAAGTCGGAACCCGTGCGGGTTGACCTTCTGCCCCACTACCGGGCCCTCCTTGTCGTCTTCGCGCCCCGGCCAGCCGCGGCGGCGACCGGTTCCCGGCTCTCCACCACGACCGTGATGTGGCTGGTGCGCTTGCGGATCCGGTAGGCCCGGCCTTGGGCGCGGGGGCGGATGCGCTTGAGCGTCGGCCCCTCGTCCACGTACACCTCGCCGACCCAGAGTGTCGCCGGGTCGAGGCTGTGGTTGTTCTCGGCGTTCGCCGCGGCGCTGGCGACGACCTTGTACACGTCCTCGCTGGCCGCCTGCGGGGCGAACCGCAGGATGTCCAGCGCCTCGCTGACCGAGCGGCCACGGACCAGGTCGACGACCCGGCGGGCCTTCGTCGGCGACAGCCGCACGTAGCGGGCGGACGCCTTGGCGCCCGGCAGACCCGCCCGGGTCAGGCCGTCAACAAGATCGTCAGCCACGGCGTGACCTCCGGTCCTCCTTGACGTGGCCACGGAACGTCCGGGTCGGGGCAAACTCGCCGAGCTTGTGCCCGACCATGCCCTCGGTGATGAAGACCGGGACGTGCTTGCGGCCATCGTGCACGGCGATCGTGTGCCCCAGCATGTCGGGGATCACGGTGGAACGCCGGGACCAGGTCTTGATGACGTGCTTGGTGCCCTTGGAGTTCTGGACGTCCACCTTCTTGAGCAGGTGGTCGTCGACGAACGGGCCCTTCTTCAAACTGCGTGGCATGGCTGTGTCTCCTCCTTCCTGCTCAGATTCGGTGGGTGGGGTGAGGCAGCGCGCGGATCACGGTGGCCAGGGTTCCTGAGGTCACTACCGCCGCCTGTTCTGCTTACGACGACGCACGATGAGCGCGTCGGAGGCCTTCTTGTGAGCCCTGGTGCGGCCCTCCGGACGACCCTTCGGGTTGACCGGATGGCGACCACCGGAGGTCTTGCCCTCGCCACCGCCGTGCGGGTGGTCGACCGGGTTCATGGCGACACCACGCACGGTGGGCCGACGGCCCTTCCAGCGCATCCGGCCGGCCTTGCCCCAGTTGATGTTGCTCTGCTCGGCGTTGCCGACCTCGCCGACGGTCGCGCGACAGCGCACGTCCACGTTGCGGATCTCACCCGAGGGCATCCGCAGCTGGGCGTACGGGCCGTCCTTCGCCACGAGCTGCACGCTGGCACCGGCGCTACGAGCGATCTTCGCACCGCCACCGGGCCGCAGCTCGATGTTGTGGATCACCGTACCGGTCGGGATGTTGCGCAGCGGCAGCGCGTTGCCGGGCTTGATGTCCGCGCCGACCCCGGAGCTGACCTGGTCGCCCTGCTTGAGCTTGACAGGGGCGAGGATGTAGCGCTTCTCGCCGTCGGCGTAGTGCAGCAGCGCGATGCGCGCGGTGCGGTTCGGGTCGTACTCGATGTGCGCGACCTTGGCCGGCACGCCGTCCTTGTCCCGCCGGAAGTCGATGATCCGGTACGCCCGCTTGTGGCCGCCGCCCTGGTGCCGGGTGGTGATCCGGCCGTGGACGTTACGCCCGCCCTTCGAGTGCAGCGGGCGGACCAGCGACTTCTCCGGGTGATCACGAGTGATCTCGACGAAGTCGGCCACGCTCGCGCCACGACGCCCAGGCGTCGTCGGCTTGTATCTCCGAATACCCATGGCTTCCTACCGTCCCTGCCACTGAGAGGCGTGGCCCGTCGATCCCTGGCCCACGGCCAGCGCCTCGCGGCGCGTGCGCTCAGGCACCGGGACCTCCGAAGATCTCGATCGTGTCACCCGGCGCGAGGCTGACCAGCGCCCGCTTGGTAGCGGAACGCTGACCCCAGCCGGACTTGGTCCGCTTGCGCTTGCCCTGCCGGTTGATGGTGTTCACCCGCAGGACGCGCACCTTGAAGATCTGCTGGACCGCGAGCTTGATCTGCGTCTTGTTCGCGTCCGGGTGCACGACGAAGGTGTAGACGTTCTCGTCGAGCAGGCTGTAGCTCTTTTCCGAGACCACCGGCCGCAGGATCACGTCACGCGGGTCGGGAATCACTTGTCCTCCTCCGCACCGGCGGCATTCGGCGACGCCGGCTGGCTGGCGCGGGCGAGGAACGCGGTGAGCGCCTCCTCGGTGAACACGACGTCGTCGCTCACCAGCACGTCATAGGTATTGAGCTGACCCGGGTCGAGCAGGTGCACCGACTCGACGTTGCGCAGGCTGCGCCAGGTCAGGTCGTCCCGACGGCTGGCGACCACGAGCACCCGACGGGTGTCAGCGATCGTGCGCAGCGCGATCACGGCGGCCTTCGTCGACGGCGCCTCACCGGAGACCAGCGAGGACACGACGTGCACCCGGTTGTTGCGCGCCCGGTCGGAGAGGGCACCGCGCAGGGCGGCGGCCTTCATCTTCTTCGGGGTGCGCTGGTCGTACTTGCGCGGGGTCGGGCCGTGCACCACGCCACCGCCGGCGAACTGCGGCGCGCGCAGTGAGCCCTGCCGGGCGCGGCCGGTGCCCTTCTGCCGGTACGGCTTGCGGCCACCGCCGCGAACCTCGCCACGGGTCTTGGTGTCGTGCGTGCCCTGGCGGGCCGCCGCGAGCTGCGCTACCACGACCTGGTGGATCAGCGGCACGTTCAGCGGTACGTCGAACACGCCGGCGGGCAGGTCGACGCTGCCGCCGTCACCACCGTTCGGCGCGTGCACCGCGATGGTGCGCGTAGTGGCATCCGAGTCGGATGCGGTCGCCACCGGGGTCATGCCGAGACCTCCTCACCAGCAGTGGTGGCCGCGTTCGGGGCGAAGTCCTCAGGCGCCGGGCGCTTGGCCGCGCTGCGCACGAAGACGAGTCCGCCGTCGGGGCCGGGCACCGCACCCTTCACCAGCAGGTAGCCGCGCTCGGCGTCCACCGCGTGAACGATCAGACCGGGGGTCGTGGTGCGGGCGTGGCCCATCCGGCCAGCCATCCGCAGGCCCTTGAAGACCCTGCCGGGGGTGGCGCAACCGCCGACCGATCCCGGCGAGCGGTGCTTGCGCTCGACACCGTGTCCGGCGCCCAGGCCCTTGAAGCCGTGACGCTTCATGACACCGGCGAAGCCCTTGCCCTTGGAAGTACCGGTGACGTCGACGACGACGCCCGGGGAGAAGACCTCGGTGGTCAGCTCCTGGCCCGGGCTGTACTTGACGGCGTCCGCGGTCCGCAGTTCGGCGAGGTGACGCCGCGGGGTGGCGGCGCTGGTCGCGAAGTGCCCACGAGCCGGCTTGTTGATCTTGCGCGGGTCGATCTCGCCATAGCCGAGCTGGACGGCGGAATAGCCGTCCGAGTCAGGCGTCTTGACCTGCGTGACGACGTTGGGGCCGGCCTTGATGACGGTGACCGGCACGACGCGGTTGTTCGCGTCCCATACCTGGGTCATCCCGAGCTTGGTGCCCAGGATCCCTCTGTAGTTGCGGATGAGCATGACTGCGCCGGCCCCTCTTACAGCTTGATCTCGATGTCGACGCCGGCGGGGAGGTCGAGGCGCATGAGCGAGTCGACCGTCTTCGGCGTCGGGTCAAGGATGTCGATCAGCCGCTTGTGCGTCCGCATCTCGAAGTGCTCGCGGCTGTCCTTGTACTTGTGCGGCGACCGGATGACGCAGTAGATGTTCTTCTCCGTCGGCAGCGGCACCGGTCCCGCGACCTGCGCACCCGTCCGGGTCACCGTCTCGACGATCTTCCGCGCCGAGCTGTCGATGACCTCGTGGTCATAGGCCTTGAGCCGAATGCGGATCTTCTGTGCCGCCATGGTGGGCTTCGCCTGTCCTGTCTGTCTCGTCCGGCCGGTACCGCTACCGGGTCACCGCCCGTAGATTCCCCCGCGCCGGTTGGCGCCCGCCGCCGGCGGTGGGAATCTGCCGGTTACCGCTGTCTCGTGATTGCCTGCCGTGTCACTGCCTGCCACGTCTGCGGCCCGGTGGGGAAGACCGCGCGAGCAGCAATGCGGGCGGTGGGTCACCTCGGACCCACCGCCCGCGACTGCTACTTGAGAACCTTCAGAACCTGGCCGGCGCCGACGGTCCGGCCACCCTCGCGGATGGCGAAGCGCAGACCTTCCTCCATGGCGATCGGCTGGATGAGCTCGACCGTCATCTCGGTGTTGTCGCCCGGCATGACCATCTCGGTGCCCTCGGGGAGGGTCACGACGCCGGTCACGTCGGTGGTGCGGAAGTAGAACTGCGGCCGGTAGTTCTTGAAGAACGGCGTGTGGCGGCCGCCCTCGTCCTTGTTCAGGATGTAGACGCGAGCCTCGAACACCGTGTGCGGGGTGATCGACTTCGGCTTCACGACGACCTGGCCGCGCTCGACGTCCTCGCGCTTGATTCCGCGCAGGAGCAGACCGACGTTGTCACCCGCCTGGCCCTCGTCGAGCAGCTTGCGGAACATCTCGACGCCGGTGACGGTCGTGGTGGTCGTCTCGGGCTTGATGCCGACGATCTCGATCGTCTCGGAGACCTTGACGATTCCACGCTCGATACGGCCGGTGACGACCGTGCCGCGACCGGTGATCGTGAAGACGTCCTCGATCGGCATGAGGAACGGCCGGTCGATGTCACGCTTAGGCTCGGGGATCGACTCGTCGACCGCGGCCATGAGCTCGAGCAGCTTGGCGCCCCACTCCTTGTCACCCTCCAGCGCCTTGAGCGCGGAGACACGGATGACCGGAACGTCGTCGCCAGGGAACTCGTAGGAGCTCAGCAGCTCGCGAACCTCGAGCTCGACGAGCTCCAGGATCTCCTCGTCGTCCACCATGTCGGCCTTGTTCAGCGCGACGACGATGTACGGCACGCCGACCTGACGAGCGAGCAGCACGTGCTCCTTCGTCTGCGGCATCGGGCCGTCAGTCGCGGAGACCACCAGGATCGCGCCGTCCATCTGCGCGGCACCGGTGATCATGTTCTTGATGTAGTCCGCGTGACCCGGGCAGTCGACGTGCGCGTAGTGACGCGAGTCGGTCTGGTACTCGACATGCGCGATCGAGATCGTGATGCCGCGGGCCTTCTCCTCCGGCGCCTTGTCGATCTGGTCGAACGGCGTGAAGGGGTTGAGGTCCGGGTACGCGTCGTGCAGGACCTTGGTGATCGCGGCCGTCAGCGTGGTCTTGCCATGGTCGATGTGACCGATGGTGCCGATGTTGACGTGCGGCTTGGTCCGCTCGAACTTCTGCTTCGCCACGGGTGTCCCTCCAAGGACGGGTGGTGTCGTGCTGGTGTAGTCAGCTGGGGGGTGATGCTCACGCCTCGAGGGCGGTTACTCCCCCCTGGCCTTGGCGATGATCTCCTTGGCGACGTTCCCGGGAACCTCGGCGTAGGAGTCGAACTGCATCGAGTAGCTGGCCCGGCCGGACGTCTTCGACCGCAGGTCGCCGACGTAGCCGAACATCTCCGAGAGCGGCACCGTTGCCCGCACGATGCGGGAACCGCCCCGCTCCTCCATCGCCTGGATCTGCCCACGGCGCGAGTTCAGGTCGCCGATCACGTCGCCCATGTGGTCCTCGGGCGTGGTGACCTCGACGGCCATCAGCGGCTCGAGCAGCACCGGGTCTGCCTTCCTGGCGGCGTCCTTGAACGCCATCGAACCCGCGATCTTGAAGGCGAGTTCGGAGGAGTCCACGTCGTGGAACTGCCCGTCCAGGAGAGTCACCTTGACGTCGACCAGGGGGTATCCGGCGAGAACGCCGAACTCCATGGCCTCCTGGCAGCCGGCGTCCACCGAGGGGATGTACTCCTTGGGGATGCGACCGCCGGTGACCTTGTTCTGGAACTCGTAGCCACCGCCGTCGCCGCCGGAAGGCTCCAGGCTGATGATCACTCGGGCGTACTGCCCGGAACCACCCGTCTGCTTCTTGTGGGTGTAGTCGACCTTCTCCACCTTGCGGCGGATGGTCTCCCGGTAGGCGACCTGCGGCTTGCCGACGTTCGCCTCGACGCCGTATTCGCGGCGCATCCGGTCGACCAGCACGTCGAGGTGCAGCTCGCCCATGCCAGCGATGATCGTCTGGCCGGTCTCCTCGTCGGTCCGGACCTGGAAGGTCGGGTCCTCCTCGGCGAGCCGCTGGATCGCGGTGCCCAGCTTCTGCTGGTCGGCCTTCGTCTTCGGCTCGATCGCCACGTGGATGACCGGTGCCGGGAACGTCATCGACTCCAGGATCACCGGAGCGTTCGGGTCGCAGAGCGTGTCGCCGGTCGTGGTGTTCTTCAGCCCCACCACGGCGACGATCTGGCCCGCGCTGACGCCCTCGCGGTCTTCCCGGTGGTTGGCGTGCATCTGGAGGATGCGGCCGATCCGCTCCTTGCGGTCCTTCGTGGAGTTCAGGACCGGGGAGCCACCGCTGATCTTGCCCGAGTACACCCGGATGTAGGTCAGCTTGCCCACGTACGGGTCACTCATGATCTTGAAGGCGAGGGCGGAGAACGGCTCGTCCTCGGACGGCTCACGACGGACCTCGAGGGCCTCGTCCTTGACCGAGTGACCGACGGTGGCACCGATTTCCAGCGGGTTCGGCAGGTAGTCGACGACCGCGTCGAGCATGGGCTGGACGCCCTTGTTCTTGAAGGCGGAGCCGCACAGCACCGGGTTGATCTTGCTGGCCAGCGTGCCCCGACGCAGCGCGGCGACGAGCTGCTCCTCGGTGGGCTCGACGCCCTCGAGGTAGAGCTCCATCAGCTCGTCGTCGTTCTCGGAGACAGTCTCGACCAGCTTGTCGCGCCATTCCTGCGCGGCCTCGACATGGTCGGCCGGGATGTCGACCGTGTCGTACGAAGCGCCCTTGTCCTCCGACTGCCAGAGGAGGCCCTTCATCCGAACCAGGTCGATCACGCCGCGGAAGTCCGACTCGACGCCCCAGGGCAGCTGGACGACGGCGGGCGTCGCGTCGAGGCGGTCGACCATCATCTCGACGCAGCGGTGGAACTCCGCGCCGACGCGGTCCATCTTGTTGACGAAGGCGATCCGCGGGACGTCGTAGCGGTCGGCCTGCTTCCAGACCGTCTCGCTCTGCGGTTCGACACCGGCGACGGCGTCGAACACCGCGACCGCGCCGTCGAGGACGCGCAGCGAACGCTCGACCTCGACCGTGAAGTCGACGTGGCCGGGCGTGTCGATGATGTTGATGGTGTGGTCACGCCAGACGCAGGTGGTGGCCGCGGAGGTGATCGTGATTCCCCGCTCCTGCTCCTGCTCCATCCAGTCCATGGTGGCGCCACCCTCGTGCACTTCACCGATCTTGTAGTTCACACCGGTGTAGAAGAGGATGCGCTCGGTCGTGGTGGTCTTGCCCGCGTCGATGTGGGCCATGATCCCGATGTTGCGGGTCCTGGCCAGCGCGGAAGGAACGTCAGATGGCATGTCGAGCTACCAGCGGTAGTGGGCGAAGGCCTTGTTGGACTCCGCCATCTTGTGGGTGTCCTCCCGGCGCTTCACGCTCGCGCCGAGGCCGTTGCTCGCGTCGATGAGCTCGTTCATCAGCCGCTCGGTCATCGTCTTCTCACGACGGGCCCGGGAGTAGCCGACGAGCCAGCGCAGCGCCAGGGTCGTGCTGCGGCCGGCGCGAACCTCGACCGGCACCTGGTAGGTGGCGCCACCGACCCGGCGGCTGCGCACCTCCAGCGTCGGCTTGACGTTGTCGAGCGCCCGCTTCAGCGTGACGACCGGGTCGTTGCCGGTCTTGTTCTTCGCACCCTCGAGCGCGCCGTACACGATGCGCTCCGCGACGGACTTCTTGCCGCTCATCAGCACCTTGTTCACCAGCGCGGTCACCAGCGGCGACCCGTAGACCGGGTCGACCACGACGGCGTGCTTGGGTGCGGGCCCCTTGCGCGGCATCAGCCCTTCTCCTTCTTCGCGCCATACTTGCTGCGAGCTTGCTTGCGGTTACGGACGCCCTGCGTGTCGAGCGCGCCTCGGACGATCTTGTAACGAACGCCCGGAAGATCCTTCACTCGCCCACCGCGGACGAGCACGATCGAGTGCTCCTGCAGGTTGTGGCCGACGCCGGGAATGTAGGCGGTGACCTCGATCCCGCTGTTCAGCCGGACTCGTGCCACCTTGCGCAGCGCCGAGTTCGGCTTCTTCGGGGTGGTCGTGTAGACGCGGGTGCACACACCACGACGCTGAGGGCTCCCCTTGAGTGCCGGGGTCTTGGTCTTCTCGACCTTGTCCTGCCGGCCCTTTCGGACCAGCTGCTGGATCGTGGGCAACGCCGCTCCCGTTCCTGTGACGCCTCGTCGTACTGCCTTGGGCAACCAGACCGGTCCGCCGGCCTACCTGCGTTTCCTTCGCGACCCGTACCGCGAGCCACCCTGTCGGCTCCAGTCGCTACTTCCGACCCACGCGGTCGGGTGTGTCGCGCTGTCCCAGTAAATTTGGATCAAGGATTTCGATGATCCAAACCACTTGTGGAGAGCACGCCAGCCCGCCCGGCCGCCTTGCGGAACCGAGCTCGACAGTCGCCGACGGACCCCTGAACGGCGACGTTACGTCAACACGTTCAGCGCCACGGCGCCACATCGAAGTACGGGACGCACGCCAGAGTCACGCGGACCCTGGCCACGGGCATCAACAGTACTCCACAGCCGCGTCACGTGTCGAACGGGGTACCGAACGACCTCCCGCGCAGACAGCCACAGGCCCACGGTGAACGCAACTACACCCGAACAGCCTGGTCGGCGCGCCGAGGCCGACAATCCACTACCCGCGGAGCGGGGCGGCCGGACCTCACGCGACCCACCAGGCGAGCAATCGGGAACCGAGCGACCTTCCTGGAACCAACGGATCCAGGGGACCGACCGACGCCACCGTGACACTGGCAGGCTGTACAGATCAGCACGATACCTGCTACGGAGGCTCCGCGGACATGTTCGACGCAGTTGACGGAGATCCACCCGGGCCGGCGGCCACTCCGGGACCACCGCGGCGCGCCGACGGCCGCCCGATCCGACCCACCAGGGAACAGCTCCTGGCCGCGTACGGCACCACGGTCGGGGACCTCGTCGCGCCGCGCACCACCGTCCTGTTGTGCGGCATCAACCCGTCGCTGGAGTCCGGGGCCACCGGATTCCACTTCGGCACGCCCAGCAACCGCCTCTGGCCGGTGCTGCACCTCGCCGGCTTCACCCCGCGCCGGCTGCACCCGAGCGAGACCGGCGAGCTGACCAGCCGCGGCATCAGCATCACGAACTTCGTCCCGCGTTCCACCGCCCGCGCCGACGAGATCGACGACGACGAGATTCGGGCCGGCGTCACCCGCCTGGGCGAGCTGGTCGAGCGGATCGAGCCGGCCTGGGTCGCCTTCCTCGGCCTGGCCGCCTATCGCCTGGGCTTCCGGCGGCGCACCGCCCGCGTCGGCCGCCAGCCCGAGACACTGGGACCGGCGGCCATCTGGCTGCTGCCGAACCCCAGCGGCCTCAATGCCCACTACCAGCTTCCCGACCTTACCCAGGCCTACGGGGAGCTACGCGAAGCCGCCTACGGCCCGATCAGGCCGTAGCGCGGGGCCGCCGGGCGAGCAGATCGCGCCCGACCCCTGCCATGACCGCTCAGTCGCCCGACTCCAGCAGCCACGACGGCACCGGCGGCACCGGCGGCACCGGCGGCACCGGCGGCACCGGCCAGGGCAGCAGACCGGACAGGGCGCCCGGCAGATCCGGGGGCACGAGGTCCCCGACCGGAGCCCAGAAGTCGCCGCCCGGGTCCGCCTCGAGCCGCCGGCGGATCCCCCCGCTGTCAAGCGCCAGGCGCCAGGAGTGCAGCAGGGTGCGCGACGTGGCCGTGCGGTCGAAAAGCGGATCGCCCTCGATCGGATGTCCGATCCAGGCCAGATGCACCCGGATCTGATGCCGCCGCCCGCTGATTGGAGTGGCCAGGAGCAGCGTGGCGTCGCCGCCTTCCCACAACCGGCGGAACTGGGTCACTGACGGATAGCTGCGGACATGCCCGAACACCGCGCCCGCCGGGACCGACCAGTGCCCCACCGCGTCGCCGGACGCGGAATGCGCGGTGACGCGGGTAACGATGTCGCCGCGGTTCGCGGCGATCCGGACCCGGTTCTTGCGCCCCACGCTCAGTGGCAGGTCAATGGTGCCCACCGCGGGCAGGCCGCGGGTCCGGGTGAGCACCAGGTAGCCCTTGTCCACCGTGCGCCGCTGGAACTGGCGCGTGAGGTCGCCGTGGTACCGCAGTTCGCGGGCGAACAGCACCAGGCCCGAGGTGGCCTTGTCGATGCGGTGCACGGGGAACAGCTCCTCACCGGCCGCAGCGGCGAGCCGGACGAGGTCGGTGTCGTGCCGCTCCCCCATCACCGAGATGCCGGCCGGCTTGTCGAGCGCGAGCATCGTGTCGTCCTCGAACACCAGGCCGCCGGCGCGCAGCTCCGGCCACGACGGCGTCAGCGTGTTCGTCACCGCGGGCTCATCCTCCAAAGATCGCGGGCACAGCAGCGCGGGGGCACCTAGCGCGGGTTCACAGCAGCGCAGGAGCACAAACGCCGAAACGGCGGCCCGGCTCCCCGTCGTCCGAGGGGAAGCCAGGCCGCCGTCGCCATCCGGTCACCGGTGCCCCGGCCAGGCCATGCCGGCCGGGGCACCGCCGGATCAGCGGTAGTCGCCGGTGCTGCGGAAGTCGAACTCGTCCAGCGGTACTGCCTGGCCGGAGCCCGTACCGAAAGCGCCGTACTCGACGCTCGCGCCGTCCTCGTACGCCCCGACGGAGTACATCGCCGCGCGGGCCTCCTCGGTCGGCTCCACCCGGATGTTGCGGTACCGGGAGATACCGGTACCGGCCGGGATCAGCTTTCCGATGATGACGTTCTCCTTCAGGCCGACGAGCGAGTCCGAGCGCGCGTTGATCGCCGCGTCGGTGAGCACTCGCGTCGTCTCCTGGAAGGAGGCCGCCGACAGCCACGACTCGGTGGCCAGCGACGCCTTCGTGATGCCCATGAGCACCGGGCGGGCCGACGCCGGCTGACCGCCGGTCTCGACCACCCGACGGTTCTCGGACTCGAACCGGGCCCGCTCGCACAGCTCGCCGGGCAGCAGGTTGGTCTCACCCGACTCGAGCACGTTCACCCGCTTGAGCATCTGGCGGATGATGATCTCGATGTGCTTGTCGTGGATGGACACACCCTGCGACCGGTACACCTCCTGGACCTGCTCGACCAGGTGAAGCTGGACCTGGCGCGGGCCGAGGATGCGCAGCACCTCGTGCGGGTCGACGGCACCGTCGACGACCTGGTTGCCGACCTCGATGCGGTCGCCCTCACGGACGCGCAGCCGGGAACGGCGCGAGACCGGGTAGGCGATCTCCTCGCTGCCGTCGTCCGGCACCACCACGACCTTGAAGGTCTTGTCGGTCTCCTCGATCTTCACCCGACCGGAGACCTCGGTGATGGGCGCCTTGCCCTTCGGGCTACGCGCCTCGAACAGCTCGACGACACGCGGCAGACCCTGCGTGATGTCGTCGCCGGCGACGCCACCCGAGTGGAAGGTACGCATCGTGAGCTGGGTGCCCGGCTCGCCGATGGACTGCGCGGCGACGATGCCGACGGCCTCGCCGACGTCGACGAGCTTGCCGGTGGCCAGCGAGCGCCCGTAGCACTGGGCGCACACCCCCATCCGGGACTCGCACGTCAGCGCCGAGCGGACCCGCACCTGCTCGATGCCCGCCTCGATGATCTGGCCGATCGCCACGTCCCCGGCATCGGTGCCGGCGGGGACGATGATCTCCCCGCTCTCGTCGACCGCGTCGGAGGCGAGCGTGCGGGCGTACGCCGAGGTCTCGGCGTAGCGGTCGCGCACCAGCGTGCCGTCGGCGCCGGCGCGGGCGATCCGGGTGAGGATGCCGCGCTCGGTCCCGCAGTCCTCCTCGCGGACGATGACGTCCTGGCTGACGTCGACGAGCCGGCGGGTCAGGTAGCCGGAGTCGGCGGTACGCAGGGCGGTGTCGGCCAGACCCTTACGGGCGCCGTGCGTCGAGATGAAGTACTCGAGCACGGTGAGGCCCTCGCGGAAGTTCGCCTTGATCGGCCGCGGGATGATCTCACCCTTGGGGTTGGAGACCAGTCCACGCATGCCGGCGAGCTGCCGGATCTGCATCATGTTTCCGGCGGCCCCGGAGTTGACCAGCACGTAGACCGGGTTGGTCTTCGGGAAGTTCGCCTCCATGGCCTCGGCGATCTTGTTCGTCGCCTCGGTCCAGATCTGGACCAGCTCGCTGCGGCGCTCCTCGTCGGACAGGAAGCCGCGGTCGAACTGCTTCTGCACCCGGTCGGCCCGCTGCTCGTACTCGTCGAGGATCTCGGCCTTGCGCGGCGGCGCGACGACGTCCTCGATGGCGACGGTGACACCGGACCGGGTGGCCCAGTAGAAACCGGCGCTCTTCAGGGCGTCCAGGGTCGCCGCGACCTGGATCTTCGGGTACCGCTCGGCCAGGTCGTTGACGATCGTGGCCTGGGCCTTCTTGTTCAGCTGCTCGTTGATGAACGGGTAGCCCTCCGGCAGCGCCTCGTTGAGCAGGCAGCGGCCGAACGTGGTCTCCAGGGTGAAGTGATCCCCGGTGATCCACTCCGCGGGCGGCGTCCAGTCCGACGGCGGGGTGGTGTCCCGCAGCCGCACGTTGATCTTCGCCTGCAGCCCGATCTCCCGCGCGTCGTAGGCCATCTGCGCCTCGGCGACGGAGGAGAACGAGCGGCCCTCGCCGATCGCGCCATCGGACAGCGTCGAGAGGTGGAACACCCCGGTGACCATGTCGAGGCTGGGCATCGCCAGCGGTCGACCGGACGCCGGCGAGAGGATGTTGTTGCTCGACAGCATCAGGATCCGGGCCTCGGCCTGCGCCTCGGCGGACAGCGGAAGGTGCACCGCCATCTGGTCGCCGTCGAAGTCCGCGTTGAACGCGGTGCAGACCAGCGGGTGGATCTGGATGGCCTTGCCCTCGACGAGCTGCGGCTCGAAGGCCTGGATGCCGAGGCGGTGCAGGGTCGGCGCCCGGTTGAGCAGCACCGGGTGCTCGGTAATGACCTCTTCGAGCACGTCCCAGACGACCGGGCGGGCCCGCTCGACCATCCGCTTCGCCGACTTGATGTTCTGCGCGTGGTTGAGGTCCACCAGGCGCTTCATCACGAACGGCTTGAACAGCTCCAGCGCCATCTGCTTGGGCAGGCCGCACTGGTGCAGCTTGAGCTGCGGGCCGACGACGATGACCGATCGGCCGGAGTAGTCGACGCGCTTGCCGAGCAGGTTCTGGCGGAACCGGCCCTGCTTGCCCTTGAGCATGTCGGACAGCGACTTGAGCGGGCGGTTACCGGGACCGGTGACCGGACGGCCGCGGCGGCCGTTGTCGAACAGCGCGTCGACGGCCTCCTGCAGCATCCGCTTCTCGTTGTTGACGATGATCTCGGGCGCGCCGAGGTCGAGCAGCCGCTTGAGCCGGTTGTTCCGGTTGATCACGCGGCGGTAGAGGTCGTTCAGGTCCGACGTCGCGAACCGGCCACCGTCGAGCTGCACCATGGGGCGCAGATCCGGCGGAATCACCGGGACACAGTCGAGCACCATCCCCATCGGGGAGTTGCGGGTGTTCAGGAACGCCGAGACGACCTTGAGCCGCTTGAGCGCGCGGGCCTTCTTCTGGCCTTTGCCGCTGCGGATGGTCTCGCGCAGCGAGTCCGCCTCGGCGGCCAGGTCGAAGTCGGCCAGCCGGCGCTGCAGCGCCTCGGCGCCCATGCCGCCGTCGAAGTACTGGCCGAACCGGTCGCGCAGCTCGCGGTAGAGCAGCTCGTCCGGCTCCAGGTCCTGGACCTTCATGTTCTTGAAGCGGTCGAAGACCCGGTCGAGGTCGTCGATCTTGCGCTGCGCGCGGTCGCGGATCTGGCGCATCTCGCGCTCGGCCGACTCGCGGACCTTACGGCGCGCGTCGCCCTTGGCACCCTCGGCCTCGAGCTGCGCGAGGTCGCCCTCGAGCCGCTTCTGCCGGGTCTCGACATCGGCGTTCTTGCGGTCCTCGAGCTGCTGCTTCTCGACGCCGATACGGGCCTCGAGAGTGGACAGGTCGCGGTGGCGCGCGTCGGTGTCAACCCGCGTGATCATGTAGGCGGCGAAGTAGATGACCTTCTCGAGGTCCTTCGGCGCCAGGTCGAGCAGGTAGCCGAGACGGCTCGGGACACCCTTGAAGTACCAGATGTGGGTGACCGGGGCGGCCAGCTCGATGTGCCCCATCCGCTCGCGGCGGACCTTGGCCCGGGTGACCTCGACGCCACAGCGCTCACAGATGATGCCCTTGAAGCGGACCCGCTTGTACTTACCGCAGTAGCACTCCCAGTCCCGGGTCGGACCGAAGATCTTCTCGCAGAAGAGTCCGTCCTTCTCCGGCTTCAGGGTGCGGTAGTTGATCGTCTCCGGCTTCTTGACCTCGCCGTGCGACCACTGGCGGATATCGTCCGCGGTGGCAAGACCGATGCGCAGTTCGTCGAAGAAGTTGACGTCCAGCAAGACTGTCGCCTGCTCTCTCTTTCTCGGTCGGGACGCTGGAGTCGGGCCGGCTCGCCGGGGGCCCGCTGCCACCTCAGGTCAGGTGGGCCGGGCCCCCGGCGGCCGGTCAGACCTCCTCGACGCTGCTCGGCTCGCGCCGGGACAGGTCGATCCCGAGTTCCTCCGCCGCACGGAAGACGTCCTCGTCGGTGTCACGCATCTCGATCTGCACACCGTCGCTGGAAAGCACCTCGACATTGAGGCACAGCGACTGCATCTCCTTGATGAGCACCTTGAACGACTCCGGGATACCGGGTTCCGGAATGTTCTCGCCCTTGACGATCGCCTCGTAGACCTTGACCCGGCCCACGACGTCGTCGGACTTGATGGTCAGCAGTTCCTGCAGGGCGTAGGCGGCGCCGTACGCCTCCAGCGCCCACACCTCCATCTCGCCGAACCGCTGGCCGCCGAACTGCGCCTTACCGCCCAGGGGCTGTTGCGTGATCATCGAGTAGGGGCCGGTCGAACGAGCGTGGATCTTGTCGTCGACCAGGTGGAGGAGCTTGAGGATGTAGATGTAGCCGACGGCCACGGGGTACGGGTAGGGCTCGCCGGTGCGCCCGTCGAACAGGGTCGCCTTGCCGGAGGAGCCGATGAGCCGGACACCATCGCGGTTCGGCAGGGTGGAGTCGAGCAGGCCGGTGATCTCCTCCTCGCGGGCGCCGTCGAAGACGGGGGTCGCCACGTTGGTCCCCGGCGGGGCGGCGTCCGCGCCGATGCCGCGCAGCCGCTCCTTCCACTCCTCCTGGCCGGTGTCGACCTGCCAGCCGGTCTTGGCCACCCACCCGAGGTGGGTCTCCAGGATCTGGCCGATGTTCATCCGGCGCGGCACGCCGTGCGGGTTGAGCACGACGTCGACGGCAGTGCCGTCCTCGAGGAACGGCATGTCCTCGACCGGGAGGATCTTGGCGATGACGCCCTTGTTGCCGTGCCGGCCGGCGAGCTTGTCGCCATCGGTGATCTTGCGCTTCTGGGCGACGTACACCCGGACCAGCTCGTTGACGCCGGGCGGGAGTTCGTCGCCGTCCTCGCGGGCGAACACCCGGACACCGATGACCTTGCCGGACTCGCCGTGCGGCACCTTCAGCGAGGTGTCGCGGACCTCGCGGGCCTTCTCACCGAAGATTGCGCGCAGCAGCCGCTCCTCCGGGGTCAGCTCGGTCTCGCCCTTCGGGGTGACCTTGCCGACCAGGACGTCGCCGGGCGAGACCTCGGCGCCGATCCGGATGATCCCGCGCTCGTCGAGGTCGGCCAGGACCTCCTCCGCGACGTTCGGGATGTCCCGGGTGATCTCCTCCGGGCCGAGCTTGGTGTCCCGGGCGTCGACCTCGTGCTCCTCGATGTGGATCGAGGAGAGCACGTCGTCCTGCACGAGACGCTGCGACAGGATGATCGCGTCCTCGTAGTTGTGCCCCTCCCACGGCATGAAGGCGACCAGCATGTTCTTACCGAGCGCCATCTCGCCGTTGTCGGTGCACGGGCCGTCCGCGATCGTCTGGCCGGCCTCGATCCGGTCGCCTTCGTTCACAATCGGCTTCTGGTTGATGCAGGTGCCCTGGTTCGACCGGCGGAACTTCGCCAGCCGGTAGGTGCGCCGGGTGCCGTCGTCGTGCATGACGGTGATGTAGTCCGCCGAAAGGTCCTCGACGACACCGGCCTGAGTCGCCACGACCACGTCACCGGCGTCCTTGGCCGCCCGCGCCTCCATGCCGGTGCCGACCAGCGGCGCCTCGGACCGCAGCAGCGGCACCGACTGGCGCTGCATGTTCGAGCCCATGAGCGCGCGGTTGGCGTCGTCGTGCTCCAGGAACGGAATCATGGCGGTGGCCACAGAGACCATCTGACGGGTCGAGACATCCATGTAGTCGACCTCGTCCGGCGGGATGAACTCGACCTCACCGCCCTTTCGGCGGACCAGGACGCGGTCCTCGGCGAAGGTTCCGTCCGGCTGCAGCGGCGCGTTCGCCTGCGCCTTGACGTGCCGATCTTCCTCATCAGCGGTCAGGTAGTCGATCTGGTCGGTGACGCGGCCGTCCACGACCTTGCGGTACGGCGTCTCGACGAAGCCGAACGGGTTGATCCGCGCGAAGGTCGACAGCGAGCCGATCAGGCCGATGTTCGGGCCTTCTGGCGTCTCGATCGGGCACATCCGGCCGTAGTGGCTGGGATGCACGTCGCGGACCTCGAAGCCAGCCCGCTCCCGAGAAAGACCACCTGGGCCAAGCGCATTCATCCGACGCTTGTGAGTCAGCCCAGCCAACGGGTTGGTCTGGTCCATGAACTGTGAAAGCTGGCTGGTGCCGAAGAACTCCTTGATGGAGGCGACGACCGGCCGGATATTGATCAGGGTCTGCGGCGTGATCGCCTCGACGTCCTGGGTGGTCATCCGCTCGCGGACGACCCGCTCCATCCGGGCCAGGCCCAGGCGGACCTGGTTCTGGATCTGCTCGCCGACCGAGCGCAGGCGCCGGTTGCCGAAGTGGTCGATGTCGTCGACCTCGTAGTCGGCCGGGTCGGCGCCCGCGTGCAGCTTGACGACGTACTCGATCGTGCGTACGACATCGTCCTCGGTCAGGACGCCGACGTCGTACGCCACATCGAGGGAGAGCTTCTTGTTGACCTTGTAGCGACCGACCTTGGCCAGGTCGTAGCGCTTCGGGTTGAAGAAGAGGTTCTCCAGCAGGGTCTGCGCCGACTCCCGCGTCGGCGGCTCGCCAGGGCGCAGCTTGCGGTAGATGTCCAGCAGCGCGTCGTCCTGGCTGGCCGTGTGGTCCTTCTCCAGGGTCACCCGCATCGACGGGAAGTCGCCGAACCGCTCGAGGATCCGCGCCTCGTCCCAGCCGAGTGCCTTGAGCAGCACAGTGACGGACTGGCGACGCTTGCGGTCGATGCGGACGCCGACGGTGTCCCGCTTGTCGATCTCGAACTCGAGCCAGGCGCCCCGGGAGGGGATCACCTTGCAGGAGTAGAGGTCCTTGTCCGACGCCTTGTCGAGGCTGCGCTCGAAGTACACCCCGGGTGAGCGCACGAGCTGGCTGACCACAACCCGCTCGGTCCCGTTGATCACAAAGGTCGCCTTGGGCGTCATGAGCGGGAAGTCGCCCATGAAGACCGTCTGGCTCTTGATCTCACCGGTGGTGTTGTTGGTGAACTCGGCCGTCACGAACAGCGGGGCCGAGTAGGTCATGTCCTTGTCCTTGCACTCCTCCACGGAGTACTTGGACGGCTCGAACCGGTGGTCCCGGAAGGACAGGGACATGGAGCCCGAGAAGTCCTCGATCGGGGAGATCTCCTCGAAGACCTCCTCCAGACCGGAGGCGATCGGAACATCGTCCCGACCCGAGTCGATGGCCTCCTGAACCCGCTCCGCCCAGGCGTCACTGCCGATCAGCCAATCGAAGGACTGCGTCTGAAGAGCAAGGAGGTCCGGGACCTCGAGGGGCTCGATGATCTTAGCGAACGAGATGCGGGAGGAAGAGCGCGAGGCGGCCAAGGTGGTCCTTCCGGTGGCCTGATCGTCGGGCTGGCGTCGCGGACGTCAAGGATCCGTCGGGGGTGGTCAGGTGATCAGTATCTCGCTACGGTTGTCGGGAACAGCGGCGGGGGAAGCCCGCCGGTGAGAGGATGACCGCGAGGCACCCGGGTGCGGCGGCCATACCGGGGCACCCGGTGGCCGGTCGCGCGGTCGCAGTCGGCCGTCGTCCCGCAGCGGGAATAGTCGGTCCTGGCCCGTCGGTCCGCGAAACCGCAGGCGTGCGGCAGGGCAGGCGTGCGGCTGACCGCGGGCATGCCAAATCGTCGTCGCGGCGCGAGCGCGCGGCGACGCCGGTGTCCGCCGAGAACAACGGGTCGGTGCACGGGCGTTGGGATCCTCGATGTGGCTGCCATACAGCCGTGCCACGCACCAGCACGGCCAACGCGCCCCCGGCGTCATACCGATCCCCACCGCGGACACGGCTTCCGACTCTGTAGGCCGGGCCGCCTGGCGGCGCGTACGGGACCCCCACTTCAGAGCCCAACCTCACCGCGAAACCGGTGCTGGCGGAGCCGATGCGACGAAAAGGGCAGCGCAAACTAGCAGTGTAGCCGACAGGCACACCGCTGGCAAGAACGTGCGTGGTAGGACCGCGCGGACGGAACGTTGCTCACCGCATCTGCTTCCCGACGAATGTTCGCGACATGATGGAACCTCGATCGACAGAGGCAGTCAACCCCCTTCGGGAAACGTCACGAACGGTCCGAGTCGCTCAACCGCCTACGTAGCAGCGTATCCAGGTGTTCTACCCGCAAGACGCCACGTGCCGGGGCACTCGGAGGTGCCCCGGCACACGGGTGAGCGTGGCGGCCGACCCAGCGGGCCGGCCCGCCGAACTACTTGACGGAGACCGTCGCGCCAGCGCCCTCGAGAGCCGCCTTGGCCTTGTCCGCGGCCTCCTTGGCAACCTTCTCCAGAACCGGCTTGGGCGCGCCGTCGACGAGGTCCTTGGCCTCCTTCAGCCCGAGGCTGGTGAGCGCGCGGACCTCCTTGATGACCTGGATCTTCTTGTCGCCGACGGACTCGAGGATGACGTCGAACTCGTCCTGCTCCTCGGCGGCGGCAGCCTCGCCGCCCGCGCCACCGGCGACCGGGGCCGCGGCAACGGCGACCGGAGCGGCCGCGGTGACGCCGAAGGTCTCCTCGAACTGCTTCACGAACTCCGAGAGCTCCAGCAGCGTCAGTTCCTTGAACGCGTCCAGCAGCTCATCGGTCGACAGCTTCGCCATGGTGGCGTGTTCCTTCCTCGTCAGGTCAACTTGCTCGGGCCGACCTCGACCCGCGGGTCGGGCCGACCACTGGGATCAGGGTGTAGTGCGGTGGAACGGAAGCGGAGCGCGCTACTCTGCGGCGGCCTCGGCCGGCTCGGCCGGCTCGGCAGCCGCGGGCTCCGCGGCCGGGGCCTCGCTCG
>NZ_JALKFU020000089.1 GCF_023242965.2 Frankia sp. AgKG'84/4 | reverse complement strand
CGGCGGGCCTGGGGCCGGCCGCGGCGACACGAGGGTCGCGGGCGGTGGCGGCTGCGGGGCAGGACGCGCCGGTCCTGGCGGGGACCGCACCTAATCGGATGACACGTGGCATACGGGGACTCCTGGGCCGGGGCCGCCGGGTGACGGTGCGCCGGAGGGATGTGCTCGGGTGGGGCGGGCTGCTGGTGCGCTGTGCGTGGTGCGTGGTGCGTGGTGCGTGGTGCGTGGTGCGCTGTGCGTGGCGCTGGACTAGCCGAGGTAGGCGTCCCGGACCGCCTGGTTGGCCTGGATCTCCTCCGGGGTGCCCTCGGCGAGGACGGACCCGAGGTTCAGCACGGCGATCCGGTCGCACAGCCGCATGACGAAGCCGGCGTCGTGCTCGACGAGCACGACGGCGCAGCCCTCGCCGCGCAGGGACAGGACCAGTTCGCCGAACTTGTCGGCCTCGCCGTGGTCCAGGCCCGAGGTCGGCTCGTCCAGCAGCAGCAGCGTCGGCTTGTCGACGATCGCGCGGGCGAGTTCGACGAGGCGCTGCTGGCCCAGCGGCAGGGATCCGGCGGCGGTATGGCGAAGCCCGGTCAGGCCGCACCACTCCAGGATCTCGTGGGCGCGCTCGCGGCGGGTCTTCTCCAACGCCCGGCGGCTCGGCCAGGTGACCAGGTCGGCCAGCACGCCGCCGCCGCCTCCGTGCCATTCCAGCGCCGCGAGCACGTTGTCCTCGACCGAGAGCCAGCTGAACACCTGGGCCCGCTGGAACGTGCGGCGCATGCCCAGGCGCGCGCGCCCGGTAGCGGAGGACTTCGTGACGTTGCGGCCGCCGAAGTGGACGGTGCCCTCGCTCGCCGGGGTGATCCCGGAGATGACGTCGAACAGAGTCGTCTTGCCGGCGCCGTTGGGGCCGATGAGGCCCTGGATGCTACCGGGAGCGACCTCGAGCGAGACGTCGCTGAGCGCCCGCACACCACCGAACCGCTTGCTGATCGAACTCAGGCGCAGCGGCGGGTCCACGCCGACCGTGGGCGGAGGTGCTTCGGCGGTCGGGGTCGACATCATGCCTCCAAGCTGGCGCCCGGCGACGGCGGGCGATGCGTAAGCTTCTATCCGTAATGTGCTCTGGACCACAAGGGGGTCCGCGGGCCTGATTTCCCCGATGGTGGGGGTGCTGGCGCTGGTCGGCGCCCCCAGACGGGGAGGGGGTTGGTCATCGTCGAGCTGGACAGCCCTGTGGGGGTCGGCGCGAGTGCCTGCTCGAGGTCCGGACACGTCGCCGGGCCCAGACGCTTGTCGATCACGCCGATGACGTCATTGTCATGCTCAAGGGCGGTTGGGGGCGAGCCCGCGCCTGTGATGTACGCCCACCCGTCACTGCGTCGATGACCCTCCGCGAAGCCCCTTCCAGATAATGTAAAACCAATCACGTTGTCGAGAATCGTGCAACTGATGCCACTTGGTTGCGCTCGGCGGTGTCCGGGGCCGGCTGGCGACCTGCCGTCCGGATACCTGAGG
The DNA here is from genome assembly GCF_023242965.2 of Frankia sp. AgKG'84/4. Classification (GTDB taxonomy): domain Bacteria; phylum Actinomycetota; class Actinomycetes; order Frankiales; family Frankiaceae; genus Frankia. Next base: position 11,825 of record NZ_JALKFU020000089.1, on the reverse strand, counting down.
CCGCTCGATACCTTCCACGGACCCGCCGACCGACGGGTCCATCCGTGCTGATCACAGCGAGGCTCAGTGGACGCCGAGCAGCACGGTGGACGTGGAGGAAAACCAGCCGCCGGTGCCGTTCACACAGGCGACCTTGGCGTCCGGGACCTGCCGGCCGGCGGCCTGCCCGCGAAGCTGGCGGACCGCCTCGACGAGCAGGAAGATCCCGCGCATGCCCGGGTGACAGGAGGACAGGCCGCCACCGTCGGTGTTGGTCGGCATCCGGCCGCCGACCCGCATGGTCCCGCCCTCCAGGTAGGCGCCGCCCTCGCCGCGGCCGCAGAAGCCGAGCGCCTCGAAGGTCAGTAGCACCGTCGAGGTGAACGAGTCGTAGAACTGGCAGACGTCCACGTCGGCCGGGGTGAGCCCGGCGCGCTCGAAGGCGAGCTGGCCGGAGACGGCGGCGGGGGAGACGGTGAAGTCCTCCCACTCGCCGAACTGGCTCGGCCCCCGTGAGGACAGCGAGAGGTTCGCGGTGCGCAGCCGCTTCTTCAGGTCCGCCCGCGTGGTCGACCCGTAGACGAGGAGCACGGTCCTGGCGGTGCCGGCGCGGATCGCGTCCACCGCGTGCTCGAGCATGACCTCCCACGTTGACCCGCCGACCGAGGTCGAGTCCATCCACGTCGGGCGCAGCCCGAGGTACTCGGCCACCTCGACCGGTGCCAGCACGCCCAGGCCGGTCGAGCCGAAGCCATCGACGTCGGCGTGGGTCAGCCCCGCGTCGGCCAGCGCGCGTGACGCGGCCTGGTAATGCAGAGCGAACGGGGTCGCGGCGTCCACCCGTCCGCAGTCCGAGAGTGCCGCGCCGACGACGGCCACCTGCCCCGTCATGTGCTCTCCATTCACCCGAGGAACGTCCGAGAACCGTGTCGCCGTCCTTCGGGGGCCGATCGCGTCAGGGGCGATCGCGCCGGAGGAAGGATTTTGTATTTACTATCCGATCGGGACGCCAGTCATCCCGGTCCGCTCGACCGGGCCCACCGGAGCACCGTCGGGAGCGCGCATGGATGAAGGTGGAGTCTTCTTCGAGGATCTCGAGGAGGGCGGGCAGGCACCGGTACGCACCCACAAGCTCACCCGCACCGACCTGGTGCGCTACGCCGGGGCGTCGCGCGACTTCAACCCGATGCACCACGACGAGATTAAGGCCCAGGCCGCCGGCATGCGTTCGGTGTTCGGCCACGGCATGTTCACCGCCGGCCTGCTCGGCACCGCGCTGACCGACTTTGTCGGCATCGGCAACCTCCGTGAGTACAAGGTGCGTTTCACCAACCAGGCATGGCCGGACGACGTGCTCACCACCGAGATCGTGGTGACGGGCAAGGACGAGGCGAACCACCTCGTCAGCCTGGACTGCAAGGTCGTCACCGAAACCGGCACCGTCGTGCTGACCGGCTCGGCGACCGCGGCTGCCCGGCGGCGGGCGGCATGAGCGGCCCGAGGTACGACCTGCCCACCGTGGAGGCGGAGACCGCGCCCTGGTGGGAGGCGGCAGCCCGGGGCGAGCTGCTGATCCGCCGCTGCGGCGCCTGCGCGAAGGCGCACCTGTACCCGCGGCCGTTCTGCCCGAGCTGCTGGAGCGAGGACGTCTCCTGGGAGCAGGCCGTCGGTACCGGCACGCTTTACACCTGGTCGGAGGTGCGTTCCAACGACCTTCCGCCGTTCAAGGAGCGCGTGCCCTACATCGCCGCGATCGTCGACCTGACCGAGGGCCCGCGGCTGGAGACGAACATCGTCGGCGTGACCGAGGGCGAGCTGTCCATCGGGATGGCGCTCAAGGTCGATTTCTCCGACGTCGGGGACGTGCACATCCCGGTCTTCCGGCCCGCCTGATGCCCGGTGCGGTGCGGCGGTCCCACCGCCGCCCGCCCGCCGTTCCGCCGCCGTTCCCGCTGCCCGCCGTTCCCGCTGCCGCTGCCGCCGTTCCCGCTGCCGCAGTCCCCGCCCGCCGCCGGCGCCTTCCACTCCCGGAGTCATCGCGATGAACCCCACCGAGCTGATCGGCCGTTCCCTCCCGCCGGCCGCCGTCGTGGTCGAGCGCGGTCAGGTCGCCGCCTTCGCCGCGGCGGTGACCGACACCTCGCCGGTGTACCGCCGGCCCGAGGCCGCCGCCGAGATCGGCCTGCCGGCCATCCCGGCGCCGCCGACGTTCACCTTCGCCGCGCGGCTGCTCGCCGCGTTCGAGGAGCCGCAGCCGCCGCGTCCGCAGGACGCCGCAGAGGTCGGCGAGGTGATCGCCCAGCTGCGCGCGGAGGGCGGCATGATCCTGCACGCCGAGCAGGAGTTCAGCTACCACGCGCCGGTGCTCGTCGGCGACGTTCTGAGCGCCACCGGATCGGTCGAGGACGTCCGTGTCACGACCAGCAAGAGCGGCAAGAGGATGACCTTCGTCCGACTTTGCTCCGAGTGGCGCAAGGCCGACGGCGAGCTCGCTGTCGCCGAGGTCATGACCCTGCTGCACCGGGCCTGACCCGCGGGACGGACGGGCGCCGCCGGACCCGCCCTCCAGCTCCGCCGCCCGTCCGCCCCCTCGGGGCGGTGTCGTCTCCGAGGGGCGGTGTCGTCCCTGAGGGGCGGTGTCGTCCCTGAGGGGCGGTGTCGTCCCTGAGAGGCGGTGCCGTGTCCGAGAGGCGGTGCCGTGTCCGAGAGGTCGACCGCCGTGTCCGTCGGACCGGCGGTTTTTTCGTGCGTGCGGACACCTTGCCAGGGCCCGCGGTACCCGCACCGGAGGCGGTCGAAATACAGGCCGCGTATCGATTGTGATCCGGGCTACAGTCATGTTGAATGATGGTTCAGTGATCGATTCGGCGGGCGCCGTGCCGATTCAAAATCGTATATACGATTCGACTTTTGCCCTCTCCGCGCTCGCTTTTTGGGAGGCAGCACATGACGATCTCCGACGGGTCCCGCCTGACCGATTCCCTTCTCGGGAATGGGCGGACGGCTACGGTGGGTGAGGACCTGGTCGGCCTGCCGATGCCGAAGCGGCCGGACACGCTCTACGACCAGTCCCAGCGGACCCGGGTGCGCCGCGAAGGCGGGCCGCGCTTCCCCTTCCCGATCCCCAACGGCTGGTTCGTCGTCGCCCAGGCGCACGAGATCGAGCCCGGCCGGACGAAGAACCTGTACTACTTCGGCAAGGACCTGGTGCTCTTCCGCGGCACCGACGGCACGCCGTACCTGTTCGACGCCTACTGCCCGCACCTGGGCGCGAACCTCGGTGTCGGCGGCAAGGTCGTCGACGGCAGCCTGCAGTGCCCGTTCCACGGCTGGCGCTTCGAGGGGTCGACCGGGTCGTGCGTCGAGGTGCCCTACGACGACGTCGACCACATCCCGAAGACCGCCAGCGCCCGCACCTACCCGGTGGTTGAGCGCAACCACATGATCTGGGCCTGGCACCACCTGGAGCGGGCGGAACCCACCTACGAGGTGCCGGAGGTCCCGGAGTTCCACGACCCGGACTGGCTGCCCATCGAGGTGCGTGAGTTCGAGATCGCCACCTGCTGCCAGGACATGGCCGAGAACAACGTCGACACCCCGCACTTCCTCTACGTGCACGGCCAGCCGTCGATCCCGGAGGAGGACTTCGTCATCGAAGGGCACTACAAGCGCACGACCGGGATGGACGGCAACTTCGTGCGCGAGGGCCACGGCCTGGGTCTCGGTGTCCTGCGGGTGAAGGGCTACACGACGTTCCTGTCCTCCACCACGCCGATCGACACCGAGCACGTGTGGGTCCGGTGGGTGTTCACCGCGCCGCGGGCGCTGGGCGAGGACACCACGAAACAGGCCGCGGACGGCTTCACCGCGGGCGTCAGCCAGGACATCCCGATCTGGGAGAACAAGATTTTCAAGGACCCGCCGGTGCTGCGCCCGTCCGAGAAGGGGATCACCGAGCACCGCCGCTGGTGCCAGCAGTTCTACTCCTGGCCCGCGGACACCTCGCAGCGTTGAGCGCCCCGTCCCCGGGCCGGTCCACGGACCACCCGGTCGACGTTCCCCGACCTTCCGAGCACCCGGGAATGGCCATGGGCGAGAAGTACCTTCTGATCTCCACGGACACCCACGCGGGCCTGCCACCAGAGCAGTACCGCGAGTACATCGACCCGCGGTACCGGCAGGCCTTCGACGACGCGCTCGCCGCCGACATCCAGGCCAGCGCCCTGGTCAACCAGGACGACCACAAGAAGTTCCTCGCCGAGTGGAACTCCGAGATCGGTGACCACGGCGGCATGGAGGGCGCCTGGGACGCGGTGATCCGCACCAAGGAGATGGACTCCGAGGGCGTCGCCGCCGAGGTCGTGTTCCCCGACGCGGACGCCGGCGGTGTCGGCGGCGTGTCGGCCTCGCCGTTCGGCTCGGGCCTGGGGTCCTCCGGTGACAGCGACCCGGTGCTGGTCATGGCCGGCGCGAAGGCGCACAACCGGTGGGTCGCGGAGTTCTGCCAGAACGACCCCGAGCGCCGCTATGCCATCGCGATCATCCCGGCGCTGCACGACGTCGCCGCCGCGGTGAAGGAGGCCGAGCGGGCGGCGCGCAGCGGCATCCGCGGTGGGATCATGATCCCGACGAAGTGGACCGGCTTCCCGGCCTACAACGACCCGGTGTACGACCCGCTGTGGTCGGTGTGCGCCGAGGCCGGCCTCGTCGTGCACACCCACTCCGGGGTCGGCCCGTCCGACTACACCTGGGCGCCGGGCATGATGGCGATCTACGCCACCGAGGCGTACTGGTGGGCGGCCCGGCCGCTGTGGGCGCTGCTGCTCGGCGGGGTCTTCGAGCGCCACCCGAAGCTGAAGTACGCCCTCGCCGAGAACGGTGCCTGGTGGGTGCCGGACATCCTCACCCGGATGGACGCGAAGTGGGAGGGCGACCACTCCACCCGCAAGTTCGGGCCGTCGACCTTCCGTGACGGCATGACGATGAAGCCGTCGGACTACTACCACCGCAACGTGTGGATGGCGTCGTCGGTGATGGGCGAGGTCGAGATCGACCGTCGCGCCGAGATCGGCGTGAAGCGCCTGATGTGGGGCCACGACTACCCGCACCCCGAGGGCACCTGGCCGCACACCCGTGCGTGGCTGCGCGACCGCTTCGGCGCTGTCGGACCGGAGGACACCCGGCGCATCCTCGGCCTCAACGCCGCCGAGCTGTACGGCTTCGACCTCGACGCGCTCGCGCCCGTCGTCGACCGGATCGGCCCGACGGCCGAGGAGATCCACGGGACGTCCGCGTGAGCGCCGCCCCGACGATCACCGACTTCACCGGCCGGGTCGTCGTCATCACCGGTGGCGCGGCGGGCATCGGGCGGGCGCTGGCCCTCGCCTTCGCCCGCGCCGGCGCGGTCCTCGTGCTCTCCGACATCGAGAAGGATGCCCTGAGCGCCACGGTCGAGGCGTTACGGGCCGAGACCGGCGCCGAGATCAGCGCCGTGGTCGCCGACGTGTCCGACGACACCTCGGTCGAGGCGCTGGCCGACGAGGTCTTCCGCCTGCATGGACGCACCCACGTGCTGGTGAACAACGCCGGCGTCGGGCCGCCCGCGGCGAAGGTGTGGGAGACCACGCCGAACGACTGGCGGTGGACGTTCGGGGTCAACGTCCACGGCGTCGTCAACGGTATCCGCGCCTTCGTGCCGCGGATGATCGCCTCCGGCGAGCCCGGCCACGTCGTGAACACCTCCTCCGGCGACGGTGCGGTCGCGCCGATGCCGGGCGCGTCGGTGTACGCGGCGAGCAAGGCGGCGGTGTCGATCCTCACCGAGTGCCTGGGTGCGCAGCTCGCGCAGGAGGGCCACCCGATCGGCGTCTCGCTGTTCCTGCCCGCGGGCAAGGGGCTACTCGACACCGGCCTGTGGACCTCCGATCGCAACCGGCCCGCGCAGCTCGCCAGGGAACGGCCCCGCGAGACCGCGCCGACGACGGTCGCGGCCCTCGTCGCACGCGCCGCGAGGGCCGGCCACGAGGTGCCGATCCAGCCGCTGGACGAACTCGCCGACGACGTCCTCGCCGGCATTCGGGCGGGCGAGTACGTCCTGATGCTCGGCCGGGACGGCGCCGCGGCGACGCTGCGCGAACGCGCCGAGCGCTTCGCCGCCGGCGACAACCCCACCCCGGCCGGGAACCACGGCCTGGCGGGCTGACCGGGCCGGGTGCCGGTCGTCCCGGCGATCCCGGTGACCGCCTACGCCGGCCGGTGCGGCAGGGCTACCCTGATCGGACCGGACCGGAAGGCGGGGCCCGCATCGGCCTGGCCCGCTCCGCCGCTCTGGAAGGGGCCCCGTGGACCGCGCGCACGAGATGGCCGGTAGCGGCGTGGCCGCCGCCGCCGGGTCGGGCCGTGCGGCGGGACCGAGCGGCGGGCCGGGCGCTGCCTCCCTTCGTGGGAAGATCGTGGACGCGACGGTGACGTGTATTCGGCGCCGGGGCATCGAACGCACCTCGATCAGCGCGATCGCGGCGACCGCCGGGGTCTCCCGCCCCACCGTCTACGCCCACTTCGAGACCCGGGACGCGCTGGTCTCCGCGGCGCTGACGGCCGTGGGCGTGCAGGTCAGCCAGACGGTGGTCGGCGCCGCCCGGCGCCGGGCGCGGACCGCGGGCGAGTTCGTCGTCGAGGCCCTGGTCGCGGTGCGCAGGGAGTTCCGCGCCGAACCCGCGCTGCGCCCGCTGCTCGGCGGCGGGCACTGGGACACCCACGACGCGCTGTCCGCCCGCGCCCTCGCGGTGGCGCGACCGATCATCGCGCCGGTCGTCGACTACGACACGGCGCTGGAGCCGTTCCTCGACGAGCTCGTCGAGACGGCCGTGCGCTGGCTGCACTCCCTGCTCATGTTCGACAGCGCGAGGACGTCCTCGGAGGCGCGGCTGCGCGCCTACCTGCGGCGCGCCGTGGTGCCGGTGATCGACGCGATGTCCGCGAGCGCCGCCGGAACGGACCAGCCAGGCGGCGGCTGATGGTGCGCGGGGAACAGCATCCGCTCACCATCTGGGCGCGACCGAGTGGGACAGGGCGGGCTGGGGGGCTGGTCGCGCTGGCGGCGCGGCTGCTGGTGGGCGATTACGCCGGGTGGCCGTCCGCCGTGACGGCGCGGGCGATGAGGTCGACGATGTAGTCGCTGCTCATGTCCCGCCCGGCGAAGGAGCGGATGAACACGTGGAACAGCACCGCGCCGACCAGCAGGTCGAGAACGTCGTCGGTGTCCACACCCGCGGCGGCGCCGGGGGCGGCGGCGGCCAGCATCGCGCGGAAGCCCGGACGCACGCTGCCGCTGACCCGCTCGCCCACCATCGCGTAGGTGGCCGGGTCGGACTGGTAGACGCTCAGCAGGCCCGGCAGCGCGGCGCGCGCCGCCGGCTGGTGGAACGTCTCGACGAAGGCGTCGACGTAGCGGCGCAGATCGCCGCGCAGATCGCCGGTGGCCTGCACCGTCACCTGGTCGAAGCCGGGGAACACCGCGTCCTCGATCATGGCGATCCGCGAGGACCAGCGCCGGTAGATCGCTGGTGGTCCCACTCCGGCGCGGCGTGCCACGGCCGCGATCGTCGTCTCGGCGAAGCCCTTCTCGCCGAGCAGTTCGAGCACCGCGCGCCGGACGCCCTCGTCGACCCGCGGGTCCCGCGGTCGGCCCTGGGCCGCGTCTGTGCTGGTAGGGGCAGCCGGCTGCATACTTACATTATAGCCTGGCATGTAATCATTTGGATCCTTCTTCGCGACGGAGCGGTCGACGACCAATTCCCCCTCGGACGGCAAGTTCGCCGAACGGATGTTCCCGGAGCCGACGGACCACGGCGTTGCGCATCCCGATCACGCGGTCACCAACGTGCGCTCGGGTACGGACTCGCCCGACGCCGGCGAGGCCACCAAGTGGTATGAGGGTGGGGGGCGTATCGGGGAGAAGGCGTACGCCGACATCGTGGTGTACCCGCCCACCCGCGGCCTGCAGACCCAGGGCGACCCGTTCGAGCCCGTCAAGGTCGGCCTGCTGATGGACATCGAGAACGGCCAGCTCGTCTTCGACTGGATCAACGCGACGATCCTGGCCTTCGAGGACGCGCTGAACGAGGGCGTCTACGACCGCCCGGTGCGCCTGCTGGTCGCCGACGCCCGCGGACTTCCGCGGGAGAACTTCGCCAAGGCGCGCAAGGGTTACGAGTGGCTGTGCGACCAGGGTTGTGTGGTCGTCCTCGGCCCCGAGGTCAGCGACAACTCGCTGTCCATGCAGAACCTGGTGAACGAGCGCAAGGTCCCGGTCATCGGCTGGACCGGCGCGTGGCGCTTCGCCAGCGAGTACTGCTTCACCATCGCCAACGGTGACGTGCCCACCGAGGGCGTCATGTGCGCGCAGTGGCTCAAGGCCCAGGGGCACACCAAGATCGGTATGTTCTGGGAGCAGAGCAGCTCCGGGCGCGACTACGCCGGGTTCTTCCGCGACGAGTGCAACAAGCTCGGCCTGACCGTCGCCCGCGACATCAAGCTCGGACCGACGCCGCGCGGCCTGGTCGATCACCTGCGCTCGATGCGCGAGGACGGCATCACCGCCCTCTACTACGGCGGCTACGGCTACGCCACCTTCCACTTCGCGGCGGCGTTCAAGGAGCTCGACTGGGACCCGCCCCGCGTCATGGGCACGGCGTTCATGTTCTACTCCAACACCAACAAGTGGGCCGAGGGTCTGGAGGGCTGGCACGGCGTCGACCAGCTCTGCGTCGACCAGCTCGGCGTCGACCAGCTCGGCGTCGACGGCACCAACCCGAACTACGAGGCCATGGTCGAGCGGTTCCAGAAGCGCTTCGGTCGGGTGTCGAAGAACGTCGTCGTGGCGCTCGGCTACGACACCGCCCGGGTCGGGATCCATGGCATCGCGGGCGCGTCGATGGCCACCCCCGAGGAGGTCAAGGAGGGCATCGAGCGCATCCGCTGGATGCCAGCGACCAACGGCGGCCCCGCCACCTACATCCAGTTCGGCCCGTGGGACCACAAGGGCTACAAGGGTGACTTCCTGACCATCCGGGAGCTGCGCGGCGGCGAGCTGCGCTTCGACGGCTACCACCGCCCCGAGCACCCCATCAACCACCTCAACGTGCAGTAACAGCGCTCCGGCCAGCTCCGGCCGGCTCCGGCCGGCGTCGGCCGGGGCATCGCCTCGACGGGCGGCGGGCGCATCGGCCCGCCGCCCGTCCGCGTGTTCGGTCCGGCGTGGGTCAGGCGGACAGGGCCGGCATGACCGTGTCGGTGACGACCCTCAGGTAGCGCCAGGCGATCTCGGGTGGCAGGCCGCCGATCAGCGGGTGCAGGCTCAGCGGCATGCCGGTGCGGACCAGGGCGACGGCCTCGTCCACGGTGAGGATCTGGTGGCTGCGCTTCTCCGCGCGCAGCTCCTGCGCGGTCGTCGCGCCGGACAGGCTGGTGGTGCCGGTGAGGTCGTCGTTCCACGCCGCGTAGCTCAGGACGTCGTGCATGAGGTAGGGGCCGAGTTCGTCCCAGGCCTGGTCGACGTCCTCGGCGACGAACACCGAGGCGGGCATCTCGGACGGCGGCAGGATGCACATGCCGGGCTCGTGCCCGGCGTCGCGGGCCGCCTGCTCGTAGATCGTGCCGAGCTCGGCGTCGCCGCTCTGCGCGAAGAAGCCCACGCCGTGCCGGCCGGCGCGGCGCGCGGCGGCGGGGCTTCCGCCGCCCCAGAACACCAGCGGCCCGCCGAGGGTGTGCGGCGCCGGCGTCACGTGGATGCGCCGGCCCTCGTACTCGAAGGGCTCACCGGTCTTCGCGCGCAGCAGAATGCCGAGCTTCTCCTCGGCGATCTTGCCGCGGCGGCGGAAATCCACGCCGTACATCTCGTACTCGACGGGCCGGTAGCCGATGGCGGCCACGTAGGAGACCCGGCCGGCGGAGAGGATGTCGACGACCGCCATTTCCTCGGCCAGCTGCACCGGGTCGCGCAGCGGGAGCACGACCACGGCGACGATGATCGGGACCGTCGTCGTGCGGGCTGCCAGCGCACCCGCCATGATCACGGGGGCGGGCAGGTAGCCGTCCTCGGCGCCGTGGTGTTCACAGACGATCACGCTGACGCAGCCCCGGGACTCCGCCCAGGACGACATCTGCAGAGCTGCCGCGTATAACTCGCTGGCCGGCGCGCCGGTGGCGGGCGCACGCAGATCGAACCGCAGGGTGAACACTCAGGCTCCTCGTCTGGACCGGGTCCACGGCCATGGCCGGGCCCGGATCATTGCCGAAGTCGGATCTCTGGACGATCCAACCCACGGTCGAATTTTGTGTCTCATGCGTAGTTGAAGTCGAGATATGATTCATTCCATATCGAATCGCTACAGGCAAGGCCTGTCCCGTCCTCACTCTGTTCGTGCCGGTGGGCGGCCGGAGCATCCGAACGGCCCGCGCCCGAGTCGCCGCTGCGTCGAGGGCGCGGCCGGGCTTCAGCGGCGCCGCGGGTCGACCGTGGGCGGCGCGCGCGGCCAGAAGGATGGCCCGGTGAGATGATGGCCGTTGTGGCCAACAACACGATTCCGGCCTCCGGCCCCCGCGGGCCGGGGGATGACGAGGCCACCCGGACGCCGCCGACCTACGCCTACCTCGTCCAGGTCAGCGCGAACGGCGAGCGCTGGAACGCCGACTGGACCGAGCCCGCCAGCGGATTCGAGCGCAGCGCGGACGGCGCCTGCCAGGTCGCCCGCCAGGCGCTGGGCCGCCGCTTCCGCCAGATGCGGGCCGACGACGGCGCGCACTGGCGTGACCTGTGGTTCCGCGTCGACGTCTGGCTCCTGGGCCCGGCGACCGGCGGCCCCCGCCGCGACGATCCCGGCGACACCCCGTGGGGGCGTCAGCTGCAGGCCGACGGCGTCGCGCCCGACGCCGTCGAGGTGCGGACCCCCATCCAGGTCCGCGAGGAGGTCGGTGGCTGAACCGCCGCCGCCGGGGCTCGTTGGCTTCCGGGGCTCGCCGCCGGGGCTCGTTGGCTTCCGGGGGCCAGCCTCAGGTGGGCAGGTAGCCCGGCAGGCCGCCGGGGCGCCGACGGCGGCGCAGCACGACGCGGCGGGAACCGTCCGGGAACAGCCGTAACCGGTCCAGCTCCCAGTCACCGAACTCGGCGTGCATCGTGAGGATCTGCACGGCCGCCCGGCGGTCCGTGCTCGGCGGCAGGTAGAGATTCTGATATTCGAGCTCGACACCAGCCAATGTGACCTGACCTCGACGTGACGGATACCAAGCCGCACCCGATGGGCAGTTCGCGCTCAGGCGCGACGAGGCGAGCGTGCCGATCACCGTGCGGTCCCATCACGTTAACCGTCCCGCTACCTGCCGCAAGGCTCCCTGCGCACGGACGGCCGGAAGCCCGCGCATGTCAGGCCCCGGCCGGCTACCGGGACCGTCTGCCGGGAAGCGCCCCGAGCCAAGCGGCTTCCTATGGATCAAGCCCGCTGGTCAGGCTTCATGGTCCACGGATTGTTCGGCCCGAGATCACCGATGCCGCGTGGCGCGGATCGAGTCATAACGGTCACACCGCTCTCACCCCGGCCGGGACGCGGGCCTGCGTGCGCCTTTCGCCCGCCCGACGTCACCCCCAGCCACCAGCCGCCGCCGGCCGTGCGTGGCTGAGCTGCCGCGGGCCGCTTTGACAGGTGCAAATCGGACGCGGAGCCGTCAAAAGCGGCCCGAAGCCTCCATCCCACGCACCGAGCCGACACATCGGACCGGTGGCGGTCACCCACAGTGCCGTAGGCGGCGCGACGTAGCGCGGCCCGGCGTAGCGCGGCCCGGCCCTGCCC
>NZ_JALKFU020001047.1 GCF_023242965.2 Frankia sp. AgKG'84/4 | reverse complement strand
CCCCCCCCCCCCCCCCCCCCCCCCCCCCCCCCCCCCCCCCCCCCCCCCCCCCCCCCCCCCCCCCCCCCCCCCGCCGCGCTGCTCACCGGACTCGCGCTCGCCGGACTCGTCGGGCTGACCGCCGGCTGCGGGCCGGACGGCTCGGACGGTGCGACCACGCCCGGCCCGAGCGCCAGCCTGCCGTCCTCGCTGGCATCGGCGCTCCCCACCGGGCTGCCCACCACGATTCCCACCACGCTTCCCACCGCGCTGCCCACCTCGCTGCCCACCTCGCTGCCCACCTCGCTGTCGACGTCGCTGCCGGGCGTGGGCCGGATCGACGGCGCGACCGGCGCAGACGCGCTGAAGGGGACCAACGTGCCCGCGGACTTCCCCATCCCGCCGGGCGCGAAGGTGAAGCTCGGCGCGAGCCTCGCCGGCACCTCGACCGTGACCCTGACCGGCCTCACCCCCAACGCGATCGCGGCCTTCTACCGCACCGCGCTACCGGCCGCCGGCTACAGGATCACCTCCGACTCCCCGGCCGGCGGGGCCGCGCACGCGCTGGCCTTCTCCGGGCACGGGGTGACCGGCGGCATCGGCACGGCCGGGTTCGGCCAGGCCCAGGGCACCGTGCTGCTGTTCTCCAAGTAGTAGCCGGTCGCCAAGTAGTAGCCGGTCGCCAGGCGGTGGCCGGTCGCCACCGCCCGCCTCACACCGGCGCGGGCGCGAGTTCGGGCAGGTTGAAGTACCCGCGAATCTCGGTCTGGACCGCCCGCGGCTCGCGGCGGGCGTCCACGACCGCGACGAACTCCTTGCGCTGGAAGATCTCCATCACCGGCTGGGTCTTCTCGTGGTAGTCCTGTAGCCGGACGGCGAGAGCCTGCGGGTTGTCGTCGGGCCGGGTCAGCAGCGGCGCACCGCAGACATCGCAGGTGTCCGGCATGACCGGCCGGCTGGCCATCAGGTTGTAGTCCAGGCCGCAGCGCGAGCACAGCCGCCGGGCGAGCACCCGCCGGTAGACCTCCTCGTCCGGGAGGTCCAGATAGATCACCCCGTCGATGTCGTAGCTCTCCAGGAAGAACTCCGCCTGACGCGCGTTACGCGGGAATCCGTCGATGATGAATCCGTAGTTCCAGTCGTGGTCCGACAGCCGGGTCCGCACCACCGATTCCACCAGGTCATCCCCGACCAGGTGGCCGGCGGCTACCGTGCGTTTCACCTGGGCACCGAGCTTCGTGTGGTTCGATACGTTCCAGCGAAACACGTCGCCGACGCTAATGTGGGCCAGGTCGAAATCCCGTGCCAGCATCGTCGCCTGGGTTCCCTTGCCGCTGCCCTGCACTCCCATGATGACGAACTTGCGCACGAATCGAATTCCCTCTCGCGCTCGAACCGCGGTTTCCAGGGCGTCGGCCGCGGACTGGCCGTCCAGTCATTCCCTGGCCGTTACCGTATCCGTTGGACGAATGGACCGCCCCGTTCTCGCCGGCCGACACGAGGCGTGGGCGACGACACGTTTTCCGGCGCGGGCGGCCCACCACGGGAGGCACCCGGGACACGGCGCCGGCAGCGGCACCCGGGCGGCCTCCTGCGACACACGCCTCACCCGCCCCGGGTGGCCCGCTCGCGCCACCCGGGGCGCCATCA
>NZ_JALKFU020001046.1 GCF_023242965.2 Frankia sp. AgKG'84/4 | reverse complement strand
CGGCGGACGTCGCGGATCGGGTGGCCGCCTACCGCGCCGGCTACCTGCCGGAGGAGCGCCGTGAACTCGAACGGCGGAACTGCCGGGGGTCACCGACCGCACGCTCGACAACGGCCTGCGGGTGCTGGTCGTGGAGCGCACGTCGGTGCCGCTCGTCGAGGTGCGCCTGCGCATCCCGTTCGCCGGCCTCGGCGCCGACCATCACGCGCGCGCCGAGGTGCTGGCGGAGACCCTGTTCACCGGCTCGCCGCGGCTGGACCGGGTGGGTCTGGCCACCGAGGTCCAGCGGCTCGGCGGCGCCCTGTCCACCGGCGTCGACCACGACCGGCTCGCCGTCGTGGGCTCCGCGTTCGCGGCGAACCTCGAACCGCTGCTCGAGATCATGGCCGACGTCCTGCTGGGCGCGACCTACCCCGACGACGAGGTCGCCGGCGAGCGGGACCGGATCGTCGAGGACACCGCCGTGGCGCGCAGCCAGCCGACGGTCATCGCCCGGGAGGCCCTGCTCGCCCGCCTGTTCGGCGACCACCCGTACGCGACGGGCATCGCCGATCCCCACATCGTCGGCCAGGTGGGGTCGGGCGACGTGCGCGCCCTGCACACCGCGCGGGTCGGCCCGGCCGGGGCCATCCTCACCCTCGTCGGCGACATCACCCCCGAGCGGGCGTTGGCCGCGGTCACCTCGGCCCTCGGCGGCTGGTCGGGCGGGACGGCCGCCGCGGCGCCGGTGCTGCCACCGCTGGGCCTGGGCCCGATCCTCATCGTGGACCGGCCCGGCGCCGTGCAGACGAACATCCGCCTCGGCGGGGCGGCGCTGTCCCGGTCCGCACCCGGGGCACCGGCCCAGCGCCTGGCCAGCACGATCTTCGGTGGCTACTTCAGCTCCCGGCTCGTCGACAACATCCGCGAGGACAAGGGCTACACCTACTCGCCGCGCAGCTCGATCGACCACTACCAGGTGGGTTCGCGGTTCACCGTCGCCGCGGACGTCGCCACGGAGGTGACCGGGCCGGCCCTGGTGGAGATCTTCTACGAGCTCGGGCGCCTGGCGGTGCTGGCGCCGAGCCAGGCGGAGCTCGACGCGGCCCGCCAGTACGCGGTGGGCACGCTCGCGCTCGGTAGCGCGACCGCCGCCGGCCTCGCCTCCACCCTGTCCGCGCTGGCCGGCGCCGGCCTGGGCGTGGAGTACCTGCGTGACCATCCTCGGGCGCTGGGCGAGGTCACGGTCGCCGACGTGCAGTCCGCCGCGGCGGACCTGCTCGCCCCGTGGGCCGACCGACCGGTGAGGGCTCTCACCCCCCCGGCGCCGGCCGTGTCGACGTCCGCGCCTGCGGCGCCGGCCCCGACGCCGCTGCCTGCGTCTGTGCCGCTGCCTGCGTCTGTGCCGCTGCCTACCTCTGTGCCGCTGCCTGCGTCTTTGTCCTTGCCCGCGCCGTCGCCGCTGCCGGTCTCGCCGCCGGTGCCGGCTTCGACCGGGCGAGGCTCGTCGGCGCAGGCGGGAGCCCCGTCGGTGACGGGTCCGCCGCAGCGCCAGGCGGTGCTCGCTGAACTGCGGGCGGCGCTGGCCGACAACGACTCGGCGCTGGCCGCGGTCGTCGACCGGTGGACAGCGCTCCCGCCGGGCCTGCCCGCGGCCCCCGCC
>NZ_JALKFU020001045.1 GCF_023242965.2 Frankia sp. AgKG'84/4 | reverse complement strand
GGTGGGCGCCGACCGTGGGCGTCGCGACCGCGCCGGTGGGCGAGGCGGACGCCGCAGCGCCGTCGCCAGGAGATGCGGATGGCGCGGCGCCGCCGCTGGGGGAGACGGTCGAGATCCCGTTCGTCGTCCACGGCATCTGGGTGGGCCAGCCGATGCCGGCGGTCACGGCGTTCCGCGAGAACTATGCCGCTGCCGCCCGCGGTTTCCCCGCGGCGACCATCGTGCTGTGGACGGACCTCCCCCGCGCCCGCGCCGCCGCCGTGCTCGCCGAACTCGAACCGAAATCGGCCCCGGCCGCCGACCCGGCGTCGCCGCCCGACGTCAAGGATCCGGCCGCTGACCCGGCCGCCGACCCGGCGTTGCCGCCCGACGTCAAGGATCCGGCCGCCGGTTCGCCCGCCGCTGCCCGGTCCGCGGATCGCCCATCCGCTGACAGCCAGACCGGGGACGACCCGTTGGCCGATGCGCGGGCGCTGGTCACCTGGGCACGGGAGTGCGGGGTGGCGCTGGTCAACGTGCACGAGGTGTTCCACGCCGGCCATCCGCTCTACCTGCATCCGCAGTATGTGCTGGAGATGGCCAAGCAGCGCCCGCGCGGCTACACCAGCGCCACCGACCATCTGCGGGTCGAGCTCGTGCACACCTTCGGCGGGCTCTACATCGACGGCGACATCCGCTTCGACGCAGGACCGCCTCGCGCGGAACAGTCGGACCTCGCGGAACAGCCTGGCGGCGCCGGGCCGAGGGGCGGCGCCGAGGCCGGGGGCGGACCGGCGCCGGCGTCGCTGCCGGAGCTGTTCGCGGCCGTCGCCGCGGCGCCGACGGCGTTCACCCTCAACGTCCTGCCTACCGGTGTCAGCAACGACCTGATCCTCGGCCCGGCGCGCCATCCGCTGCTGCGCCTGTGGATGGAGTGCGCGCGGCTGAACTACTGCCAGCCGCAGCGGGAGATCGCCGGCGGCCTCGACGTGATGGCCCGGCCCTACGTCGGTTACGCCTACCAGGGCCTTCGCCATCTCGCCCCGCACCGCACCGGCAGGGTCCACCACGGGGCCCTGGCGCTCACGGGCATCACCCGCGACGACCTCGTGCCCACGGCCGCTGCGGTCGTCCCCGCCAACGAGGTCACCTGGGTGCCCACGGGCCGCGACCGTGCCGACATCCGCCTGACCGGGGACAGCTTCCTGCCGCGCCTGCCCGGTGCCGACCGGGACGAGGTGCTGGAACGGACGATGGGGCTGGCGACGTTCCTGATCTGGCAGCTGGTGGCCAGGGAGGGCAACCTCTACCTGTCCGCCATCGAGCCGGTCGTCGCCGCCCTGCCGGACCCGGACGCCGTGTGGATCGCGTTGCTGCGCCTGCTCGCCGCCCTCGAACCGGTGCGGGCCGCAGTCACCTCGATCACCACCCAACGCCTCGGTGAGGGCGGCGCCCCCGAGCACCTGTGGCTGCCGCCGCAGGCCGCCGCGCTGATCGACGACACGTCAGTGGCCGCGTCGTGGTTCGGCCGCGACCCGGCCGAACCGGACCGTCCCGTATGGCTGCTCGACGAGGTCGTCGCCCCCGCCGCCCTGCGCCGGCCGGGAGCCTGACCGCCTACCACCGCCGAGGGCGGCTGCCGTGCGACGGCGGGGCCGGCAGGCCCGACC
>NZ_JALKFU020001044.1 GCF_023242965.2 Frankia sp. AgKG'84/4 | reverse complement strand
GTCGCGAGCGCCGCCCGGGCCGGCTCCGGCAGCCGGGCCGGGGGCAGGCGCACCTCGTCGAGGGCGACGGGGGGGCTGGGCTGGCCGGTGATGCCCAGGTAGGCCAGCAGGCGACGAGTGGCCGCCGGCAGCGGGTCGTGGGCCACCGCCGGACCCCACCCCCACCAGACGGGTTCGGTAGCGGCGATCCCGCGGGATGCATCGGTGCTCGTCATGGTCACCTCGGTGCGCCTGATCGATCCGGATGGACTCCAGCCCGCGTCGATGTGACAGTGGCCGTAACATTGTCACACCGGCTCGATCCACGATGGCACACCCGAGGCCGGCCCGCCGGCCCGCCGGCCAGGTCGGCGTCTCGGGATGGGAGAAGCGCGTGATGCTCGACATCGACCGCGGCCGGGCCGTCCAGACGGGCCCGCGGCCCAGGCCGTGGCCGGGTGAGGCGGCGGTTCTCGACGCGGCGACGACGACCCTGCTGGCGGTCGGGGTGCGCCGCACGACGCTCACCGAGGTCGCCCGCCGCGCCGGGATGAGCCGGATGACCCTCTACCGGCGCTGGCCCGACCTGCGAGCCCTCGTCGGGGACGTGATGACCAGGGAGTGGAGCCGGATCCTCACCGACGCGGCGATCCTGGCCGCGCACGACCCAGACCACGACAGCCTCGACAGCCTCGTCGAGCAGATCGTGGCGACCGTCGAGGCGTTCCGGACGAACCCGGTCTACCTGCGGATCATCGAGACCGATCCGGAGCTGCTGCTGCCGTACCTGACCGAGCGCCGCGGCGCGACCCAGCAGATGATCGTGGGTCTGCTGACCGCGCGGCTCGACGCGGCCGCGCGGCACGGGGCGGTGCGCGGCGCCGACCCGGAGGCGCTCGCGGTGATGCTGCTGCTCGTCGTCCAGTCGTTCGTGCTGTCCGGGAGCGCGCTCGCTGGCACCGTTCCCGCCGGCACCCAGGTCGCCGAGCTGCGCCACCTGCTGCACGCCTACCTCGCCCCACCGGCTCCACAGCCGCCGCGAGGCCCACAACCACCGCGAGGCCCACAACCACCGCGAGGCCCACAACCGCCGCGAGCCCCACAACCGCCGCGAGCCCCACAGCCGCCGGCCGCGGAAACGCCGCCCGTCAGCGGACAGGCCGCGTCGTGAGCGCCGCGACCGGGACGCTCCCGCCCGGGGACACCTCGCTGAACGCCGGGCGGCGGGAACGGGAGCTGGCCGAACTCGCCGGCGGCGAGTGGATGGACCTGATCGTGATCGGCGGCGGGGTCACCGGGGCCGGGGCCGCGCTGGACGCCGCGTCGCGGGGGCTGCGGGTCGCTCTCCTCGAGGCCCATGACCTCGCCTTCGGGACGAGCCGGTGGAGCTCGAAGCTCGTTCACGGCGGGCTGCGCTACCTCGCTCACGGCGACCTCCCGGTGGCCTGGGAGAGCGCCGTGGAACGCGACATCCTGATGCGGCGCACCGCGCCGCACCTCGTCCGGGCGCTGCCGATGGTGACCCCGCTTACCCCGCTGGTGTCGCGGCCGACCGCGGCGTTGGTGCACGCCGGCCTGCACGTCGGCGACGCGCTGCGCCGCGCCTAGGCCAGGAAGGCGGGCTTGAACACGTCCTCGGCCCACTGCCGGAAGGTCGTCGCGGTCGTGGCCTCG
>NZ_JALKFU020001043.1 GCF_023242965.2 Frankia sp. AgKG'84/4 | reverse complement strand
GGCGAGGTCGGCCTCGGCGGCGGCGCCGGGGCCGTCGGTCTGCACGAGCAGGAACACCGCGCCTTGGGCGGCCAGGTCGGAGCCGGTGGCGGCGTCGACGGCGCGCACGGTGCGGGCATCGAGCAGTTCGGCGACGGCGGGCACGACCCCGGCGGCGCCGAGGGCGGTGACGGCGTCGACGGCGGCGTCGAGGGTGTCGAAGAACGCGGCGAGGGTCACCGGGTCCCGGGCGAGCGGGCGCAGCCGCACGGTCGCGGCGACGACGACCCCGAGGGTGCCTTCGGAGCCGACGAACAGGCTGGTCAGGTCGTAGCCGGCGACGCCCTTGACGGTGCGCCGCCCGGTGCGCAGCATCTCGCCGTCGGCGAGGACGACGTCCAGGCCGAGCACCGACTCGCGGGTGACGCCGTACTTCGCGCAGCGCAGCCCGCCGGCGTTCGTCGCGATGTTCCCGCCGATGGTGGAGATCGCGGCACTCGCGGGGTCCGGCGGGTAGCTCAGGCCGACCGCCTGGGCGGCGGCGTCGAGGTCGGCGGTGATGACCCCGGGTTCGACGACGGCGACGCTGTCCTCGGCGGACAGCTCGCGGATCCGGTTCATCCCGGCGACGTCGAGCACGATGCCGCCCTGTCCGGCGGCGGCACCGCCGGCCAGGCCGGTGCCGGCGCCGCGCACCGTCACCGGCACCCGTCGGGCGGTGGCGACCCGCAGCGTGGCCCGCACGTCGGCGACGTCGCGGGCGAAGGCGACGCCGAGGGGGCGCCCGCTGGGTATCCAGCCGGAGCGGTCGAGGCGGTGGGCGTCGACCACCGCCGGGTCGGTGCTCCAGCGTCCGACGGGCAGCGCGACCGCGAACGCCTCGACGACCGCCGGATCGGCCGCGCCGTCCGGTCCCACGCCGTCCGGTCCCACGCCCTCCGGTCCCACGCCCTCCGGCGCGACGTGCCCGGCGGGCATCGCCGCCGTGGCGCGCGCGGCGGCGGTGGCCGGGAGGTCGAGGCTCACGGGGCGCCGGTGGCCACGGGCCGGGCCGGGTCCGAGGACCAGGCCGACCAGGAGCCCGGGTAGAGGGCGGCATCGACGCCGGCGACGGCGAGGGCGGCGATCTCGTGGGCGGCGGTCACCCCGGACCCGCAGTACACCCCGACCCCCCCGGTGCCGGCCGGGACGCCGAGGGCGGCGAAGCGGGCCCGCAGGTCGGCGGGGGACAGGAACCGACCGGCGGCGTCGAGGTTCTCGCCGGTCGAGGCGCTGCGGGCGCCGGGGATGTGGCCCGCGCGGGGGTCGATAGGTTCCACTTCGCCGCGGTAACGCTCGGGTGCGCGGGCGTCGAGGAGCACCCCGTCGCGGGCGAGGGCGGCGGCGTCGTCGGCGTCGAGGACGGGCAGGTGCCCGGCGCTGAGCTCGACGTCACCAGGCGCCGGGATGATCTCCCCGGTTTCCAGCGGCAGCCCGGCATCGCGCCAGGCGGCGAGCGCGCCGTCGAGGATGCGCACGTCGGTGACTCCGGCCCAGCGCAGCAGCCACCAGGCGCGGGCGGCGGACAGCCCGCCGTTGTCGTCGTAGACGACGACCGGCTGACCGGCGCGCAGGCCCCAGCGGCGCGCGGCGGCCTGCAGGTCGGCGACCTCGGGCAGCGGGTGGCGCCCGGCGGCGCCACCGGGGGC
>NZ_JALKFU020001042.1 GCF_023242965.2 Frankia sp. AgKG'84/4 | reverse complement strand
ACGCCGTTCTGGCGCGCCGGCCCGTGACCCGTCCGATGGTGCGCGCCGCGGCGCCCCGCGCACGGCCAGGGTTCCGGGTCGGCCCGGTTCCGCGGCCGAGGTTGGTGCCCGAGCCGGCCCCACTCGAACTACTCATCCACTCATCGTCCCCCGGGAAGGTCACCGCTACAGCACAGGGTCGGCCCGAGAATAGCCGGCCGATCGTGTGATTCCCGTTGATCCCGCCGTTCCCGGCGGCGTCTCCGGCGGGGACGGGGGATAGCGCTCAGGTGGCCCATCGTCGCCCCAACGTGGAACCAGTCGCACCACTGCGGGTCAAGATGCACGCACCGCGCTCACCCGGGTCAGGTCTAGGCACCTGCGCAGCCGCAGCGCCGTGATGTCCTGGTCAGGACGTCACCAGTCACCCTCTGGCGGCGACACTGCCGCGACAGCGCGGATACGGGATGTAGCAGCCACGGGGGGCGCGGTGTCGCGATCAGGGATGGTGCCGGAGTCGACGGCAGCACGCGGGCCGGGCCTGCCGTGCGAGTGATCGCGGTCGTCAACTACAAGGGTGGTGTCGGGAAAACGACACTGACGGCGAACATCGGCGCGCAGATCGCCGCCTGGGGGAAGCGGGTCCTGCTCGTCGACCTGGATCCGCAGGCGAGCCTGACCTTCTCCTTCCTGCGTCCCGAGCAGTGGCGGGCGGAGCTGGCCGAGAGTCGGACGATCAAGCACTGGTTCGAGGCGTGGCGGATGGACGGTCCGCTGCTGCCGGTGGCATCTCTGATCAGTTCACCGCCGGTGGTGAACCGCCACATCGCGTCCGGCAGCGGCACCCTCGACCTGATCGCCTCGCATCTGTCCCTCGGCGATGTCGAGATGAACCTGGCGGCCCGCCTCGGCGGCGCGGAGGTGCACCAGTCGACCCGGCACTACTTCGATGTCTACCTGCGCCTCGCGGCGGCGCTGGCCAGGCTGCCGCGCCCGGGGTACGACCTGGTGCTGCTCGACTGCCCGCCGAACTTCGGTGTGCTGACCCGGGCGGCGATCGCCGCCTGCGACCAGCTACTCATCCCCGCCCGGCCGGACGAGCTGTCCACTCTGGGCATCGAGCATCTACAGTCGCGGCTGCACCGGTTCATCTGGGAGTTCAACCGGATCGTCGACCTGCGCTCGGACCAGGGGCCGGTGATCCGCAAACTGGAGCCGGTGATCCTCGGCGTTGTGTTCACGATGGTCCAGCTCTACGCGAGCCGGCCGATCGCGGCGTTGCGGCCCTATCTGATGCAGACCCGTGAGCTGGGGCTACCGGTGTTCGACGCCATGGTCCGCGAAAGCAACAGCCATTTCGCCGGCGCCGCCCGTGCGCAGGTTCCCGCCATCCTCTCCGACCAGCTCTCCCCCGCTCTCGCCTGGGAGCTACGTCGTCTCGTCGAGGAGTTCCTTGCCCGCGTCCGCACGGCCCAGCCGTGACCGCCCCGACAGCGCCGGGCGATCCGACGGCCGCCGACGCCGTCCGGCTGAGCTCCGCGTTGCTCACCCAGGTCGCCGAGCTGCTCGCCCACCTGGATCCCTCGCAGGCGGACGACCTGCTGGCCGGCCGCGCACGGCTGGGCGTCGTCCCCTCGCCGGACAGCGCCGGCTCCGCCCCGGTGGCTGGTGCCGGCGCCACCACTCCAGTGGCGGAGCC
>NZ_JALKFU020001041.1 GCF_023242965.2 Frankia sp. AgKG'84/4 | reverse complement strand
TCCCGGGGGCGTTCCGAGGCCCGGCCGGGGCGGGGTGGCGTGGTCATCACGACCAGTGTGGCCAGCTGGGGCGACGGGTGTGCACCGCGGTGCACACCATGGCCCTGTCCTGTGGCGACCACAAACCGCGAGGACACCACCACCACGCTTCCCACCACCACGCTTCCCACCACCACGCTTCCCACCACCATGCTTCCCACCACCATGGCGACGCCCTCGTGCGGACGGGTGATACCCGCCGGCCGGGCCGCGGGCGCGGCCCGGCCGAAAGGTGGGCGTGGCGGTGGCTGGGCTCAGGCGCCGGCGGCGGCGCGCAGGGCGTCGGCGCGGTCGGTGCGCTCCCAGGAGAACTCCGGCAGCGGCCGGCCGAAGTGCCCGTACGCGGCGGTCTGGCGGTAGATCGGCCGCAGCAGCTCGAGGTCGCGGATGATCGCCGCCGGGCGCAGGTCGAAGACCTCGGAGACGGCCCGGGTGATCTCGGCCACCGGGACGGTCTCGGTGCCGAACGTCTCCAGGAACAGCCCGACCGGCTCGGCCTTGCCGATGGCGTAGGCGACCTGCAGCTCGGCGCGCCGCGCGAGACCGGCGGCGACGATGTTCTTGGCGACCCAACGCAGCGCGTAGGCGGCGGAGCGGTCGACCTTGGACGGGTCCTTGCCGGAGAACGCGCCGCCGCCGTGGCGGGCGTAGCCGCCGTAGGTGTCGATGATGATCTTGCGGCCGGTGAGGCCGGCGTCGCCGATCGGGCCGCCGATCTCGAACCGGCCGGTCGGGTTGACGAGCAGCCGGTAGCCGTCGACCTCCACGCCGAGGTTCTCCTCGGCGAGGCGCTTGAGTTCGGGCTCGATCACGTGCGCACGGACGTCCGGGATGAGCTGGTTGGTCAGGTCGACGTCGGGCGCGTGGTGCGCCGAGACGACGACGGTGTCCAGGCGCACCGGGCGATCGTCCTCGTCGTACTCGATCGTGACCTGGGTCTTGCCGTCCGGGCGCAGATAGGGCAGGACACCCTCGTGGCGCACCGCGGACAGGCGCTGGGCCAGCCGGTGGGCCAGCGTGATCGGCAGCGGCAGCAGGTCGGGGGTCTCGTCGCTGGCGTAGCCGAACATGATCCCCTGGTCGCCCGCGCCCTGCTGGGCCAGCGCGTCCTCGCCGCCCTCGACGCGGGACTCATACGCCTGGTCCACGCCCTGGGCGATGTCGGCGGACTGCGCGCCGATGGACACGAGCACGCCGACGGTCGCGCCGTCGAAGCCGGTCGCGGCGTCGTAGCCGATGTCGATGAGGGTGCGGCGCACGACCGCGGTCACGTCGACGTGGGCGGAGCTGGTGACCTCGCCGGCGACGTGCACGTGGCCGGTGGTCAGCAGCGTCTCCACCGCGACCCGGGACCGGGGGTCGCCGGCCAGGTAGGCGTCGAGCAGCGCGTCACTGATCTGGTCGGCCAGCTTGTCGGGATGGCCCTCGGTGACGGATTCGGAGGTGAACAGACGGCGGGACATGGAACCTCGCTTCGTGGGTCGGCGACCGCGGTCGCGGTGTGCCGGCGACGGACGTGAACGTGGACGTGGACGTGACGGGTGGCGTGCGGCCCGGCCCTGGCCGTCCGGCCAGCCCGGCGCTGTCCGGTGGCGCCAGGCCGGGGGATCGGCCTGAGGACGCGGGAGGGGTGTGGGCTGGACGC
>NZ_JALKFU020001040.1 GCF_023242965.2 Frankia sp. AgKG'84/4 | reverse complement strand
GCACTCCCCCGACCGCAACGCCCGCACCGCCAGATGCAACGCCACCAACGACGACGAACACGCCGTGTCCACCGTCACCGCCGGCCCCTCCAGACCGAAGGTGTAGGCGAGGCGGCCGGACGCCACACTGCCCGCGGTACCGGTGAGCAGGTGTCCTTCCAGACCGGCCTCGGCCACCGCGGCACGGGTGCCGTAGTCCTGGCCGGCCAGCCCGACGAAGGTCCCGGTCTGGCTGCCCCGCAGCGTCCCCGGCTCGATCCCGGCCCGCTCGAACACCTCCCAGGTGCTCTCCAGCAGCAACCGCTGCTGCGGATCCATCGCCAACGCCTCCCGCGGCGAGATCCCGAAGAAGTCGGCGTCGAACTGGTGCGCGTCGTGCAGGAATCCGCCCGTGCGCACGTACGACTTCCCCGGTGCCCGCGGATCGGGGTCGTAGAGGCTCTCGACGTCCCAGCCGCGGTCGGTGGGAAAGCCGCGGATCGCATCCGTGCCCGCGGCGACCAGATCCCACAGCTGCTCCGGCGAGGTGACGTCACCCGGCAGGCGGCAGCTCATCGCCACGATCGCGATCGGCTCCTCGGCTCCGCCCGCGGCACCGGCACCGGCACCGGCCGTTGTCCGTTGGTCCCGCGGCTGTCCCTCGGCGGGGGTGGCGCCGAAGGCCAGCGCGAGCACATGAGCGGCGAGTTCGTGTGGGGTCGGGACGTCGAAGACAACGGTCGTGGGCAGCGGCAGGCCGGTCCGGGCACACAGACGGTTACGCAGGTCGACCGCGGTCAGGGAGTCGAAGCCCAGGTCACGGAAGGCCCGGGCCGGATCGATCGCCGCCGAGGAGACATGGCCCAGCACCAGAGCTGTCTCGGCCCGCACGAGTTCCAGGACCGCCGCGGGACGTTCGGACGCGGCCAACGCGCCGAGTTCCTGGCCGATCGACGGCGGGGCCGCGGGCGCCGATCGGTCGGCAGGGTCGCCGGTCGGCTGGCCGGCCAGATCCGGGCGGCCCATGGCGTGGTCGTCGTGCTGGCCCGCCAGCACGCGGCGCACCTCGGGCAGGTCCTCGATCAGTGGACTGGGCCGCATCGCGGTGAAGGCGGGGGCGAAACGATCCCACCGCACGTCGGCGACGGCGACGCCGGCCGGCGCCCCGCTCAGCACGTCCACCAAGGCCGCGATCGCGGCCTGCGGGGGCATCTGCGGCAGACCCCGGCGGCGGAGGTCCTCGGCACGCGACGCTCCGGCCGCCGCCAGCATCCCGCCGCCGGCCCAGGGACCCCAGGCCACGGAACTCGCCCGTCCACCGCGGTGGCGCCGCCGCTGCGCGAGCGCGTCCAGAAAGGCGTTCGCGGCCGCATAGGCGCCCTGGCCACCGCTGCCCCACACGCCGGCGACCGACGAGAAGGAGACGTTGACCTCCAGGGCATCATGATCGAGCAACGCGTCGAGGTGGGTCGCGCCAGCGATCTTCGCGGCGGTCACCTCGGCCAGCTCAGCGGGGCTCAGGTCGGCGAGCGCCGTGGTGCGCTCGACGCCCGCGGCATGCACCACGGCGCTCGGGCTGTCCCCCTGCGCCGCCAGTGTCGCCAGGAGGTTCGCCACCGCGGCGCGGTCGGTGACATCGCAGGCGGCGACCGTGACCCGGGCGCCGAGTCCGGCGAGCTCGGCCGCCAGCGCCGCCGCCCCCGGCGC
>NZ_JALKFU020001039.1 GCF_023242965.2 Frankia sp. AgKG'84/4 | reverse complement strand
GGGCGCGACCGGGCCGCGGCCGACGACCGGGCCGGGCGCGGAGCGGCTGAGGTAGCGGCGCGCCCGGACCACGTCGACGATCATCGCGGGGGTATGCCGGGCGACCCGGAACGTGCCACCGGGGATCTCCGCCCAGCGGACCGGGACCTCGGCGATGCGGTAGCCGATCGAGCGCGCGATCGACAGCACCTCGACGTCGAATCCGAATCCGGTCGAGCGGGCCAGGCTGAACAGCAGCTTCGCCTCCGGGCCGCGGAACGCCTTGAACCCGCACTGGGTGTCGGCGACGTCGAGGCTCGCCAGCGACCGGGTGATCTGGTTGAAGGCCCAGCTGCCCACCCGCCGACCGTTGGTGCGCACCGCCCCGCCGCCGATGCGGCGTGAACCGAGCGCGATCTCGGCGTGCTCGAGCGCGGCCAGCAGCAGCGGGAGATCCCTGGCGTCCGAGGCGCCGTCGGCGTCGACGAAGACGATCGACGCACCGCGTGAGACGGACACCCCGGCGCGCACCGCGGCACCCTTGCCGGAGTTCCACGGCAGCCGCAGAACGCGACCGCCGGGCAACTCGGCGAGGTGCTCCTCGGCGACCGCGCAGGTGCCGTCGGTACTGCCGTCATCAACGACGATCACTTCGGCGCCGGGAATCCCCCGCATGACCGACACCAACGAAGGCAGCGAACCAGGCAGGCGCATCGCCTCGTTGTAGGCAGGGATGACGACGCTCACAGGCACGCTGTCCAAGAGTCAACTCCTAGGCTTCGACGGCGGAACCGGTGACTAGACGCCGGCCAGGGCGTAGCGAATGGTGACAGCCGGTCGAGACGCATGCAGTTTC
The DNA here is from genome assembly GCF_023242965.2 of Frankia sp. AgKG'84/4. Classification (GTDB taxonomy): domain Bacteria; phylum Actinomycetota; class Actinomycetes; order Frankiales; family Frankiaceae; genus Frankia. The sequence goes on along the minus strand of NZ_JALKFU020001039.1, from coordinate 859 downwards.
AGGCGATTGAAGGCGGGTGTCAATGTATGTCGACCAAAGTCTGCCCGATGACCTTCACTCCCCGCCGTGCCGGACGGCCACCTATGGGCCATGCGTTGGGTTTTCGGCGGATCCGCCGGCGGCGCCCAGCATACGTACACCCGCCCGCATCCGTCTCGGTGGGTCCCGCGGACCTGGCCATGGCCCTTCGGCGATCATTTTGCCGACCCGCCCACGCGGCGCGACGGTCAGTCATCCGACAAATCACCAGATGTCTACAGTCCATCAATAAAAGAACAACAAGAAAAATTCCGAACGAGTCCGGATCACCGACGGGCGCGACTTTCGGATCAGCCTGGTCCGCAGGAGATCCGCGGGTGGGATCAATGCCTGGCGCGCCTCGTCCGCACCCGCCGTCGGCCCGCGGAGCCCGGCGGGAATCCGAACGCCGCCGGCAGCGGCCACATTACGTAGAAAGACGCCACCACACCAATGGGCTGCACTGCGTCACCAATGTGTGTGCATCGCGGCGGCGCGGATCGCTGGGACAATCTATGATCACAGAGTCGAGTTCAGCGGGCCGGCACCTCCAGGTGATGATCGGGGGCCACATGACGCGCACCGACCGACCGGCACGCCCACGCCAGCGCCCCCGCCCCGCCGGCGACAGTGACGCCCAGTTACGAGGCCTGGTCGGCGCCGGGCCGACCCGGTTGCCCTCCGTCAGCGCGATGCGCGCCCGGGACGTCGACCGGCCGACCGAAGCGGATCTCGCCGAGGCCGACCGGACCCTCGTCCTGCGACGCGGCCAGCGCCTCCCACCGCCCGCCGCGGCCGGACGAGCCGCCGGGGCAGCCGACGAAGCGCCCGTGACCCCACC
>NZ_JALKFU020001038.1 GCF_023242965.2 Frankia sp. AgKG'84/4 | reverse complement strand
AGCACTACTCGGGAGAAGCAAGATGAACATCCTGGCTGCATGGGGGGCTGGGCTCGTCGGGCGCCTTCGGGTCGAGCGCGACCGCGTAGGCGCGCAGGGCGCCGCGTAGCTGGGCCATCGTGCCGGCGGCGGCGACCCCGTGGCCGGCGACGTCGCCGACGACGACGGCGACCCGGCCGTCGGGCAGCGGCACGGCGTCGTACCAGTCACCGCCGACCCGTCCGGCGGCCGCCGGGTCGTACCAGGCCTCGATCTCGAAGCCGGGGATGGTCCACAGCCGCTCGGGCAGCAGGCTCTCCTGCATCAGCCGGGTGAGGTCGGCGCTCTGGCGGGCCTGGCGGTAGGCGGCGCGGGTCAGTGCCTGGCGCAGCTCCTCGGCGAGCGCCCGTTCATGGGCCGACCAGGGCTGGGCCCGGTCGCGGACGACCTCGCGCCAGCGGTCGAAGGACCGCCGCGGGCTGAGCCGGACCTCGTCGCCCTCCGCCGCGATGATCTTGGCGTTGTGCGGGTCGCCGCCCCAGTCGACGGTGCGCAGCGCCTCGGGGCGGAACCAGGCGACGCCCTCGTCGCGGGAGAACCGGAAGGCGAGCATGCCGCAGGCGATGTCGCGGTAGTCGGCGAGATCCGGGAGATCCACCGGCACCGAGTCGTGCGCGAGGATCGACTCCTGGCTGCCGAGAGTGTCGAACACCCGGCGGGCGACCTCCCGCGGCGGCACCTCGCCGATCGTGCGGTACTCGCCGTCGACGGCGACCAGCGCCCCGCCGCCGCCGATCAGGTCGAGCAGGTTCGGGCTGCCCGTGGTGAGCGACGCGGCGATCGACGCGCCGTCGCGCTGCGCGGCGGCGACGAGTTGGTCGAGCACCCGACGGCTGGCGAGCGACGACGCGACGGTCTGCTCGTCCTCCCGCGACACCAGCCGCAGCGAGAACAGGTGGCCGAGGAACTCCGCGGCGGCACAGACCTCGTAGCCGGGCTCGTGCGGGCCGGAGTAGTGATGGCAGGCGATGAGGCCCCACAGTCGGCCGTCGCGCAGCAGCGAGATCGACATGGACGCGGTGACGCCCATGTTGCGCAGGTACTCCACGTGCATGGGGGAGACGCTGCGCAGCCAGGCGTCGCTGAGATCGAGTGGCTCGCCGGTGTCGGCGTCGAACGCCGGGACGACCGGGACCGCCCGGTAGTCGACGTCGGGGATCAGCCGCAGCCAGGAACGCTCGTAGAGGGCGCGGGCCTGCGCCGGGATGTCCGTGGCCGGGTAGTGCAGGCCACGGAAGCTGTTGAGGCGGTCGAGCTTCGCCTCGGCGACGACCTCGCCGTTCCACTCCGCGTCGAACCGGTAGACCATCACCCGGTCGAAGCCGGTGAGGCGGCGGACCTCCTCGACGACGACGCCGTAGAGCTCGTCGAGGGAACGGGAACCGTTCAGGCGCAGCACGGACTGCCGGGTCCGGGCGTAGGTGCCGGCGTAGGACAGCGGACGGGCCCCGCGGGCGGGCTGCAGCTCGATGACGATCAGGTCGCCGACCCGGTGCAGCAGCGCGTCGTAGCGGCGGACGTCCTCGCCGTCGCCGAGGGTGAGGTCGACGGGGCTCGCCTCGCGCAGGTCGAACGCCGTGCGCACCACGTCGAGAAGGGTCTTGGTGGCCGACCGGCCGGCCATCTCGCGCAGCGGGCGGCCGAGCACCCGCGCGGCC
>NZ_JALKFU020000088.1 GCF_023242965.2 Frankia sp. AgKG'84/4 | reverse complement strand
GGCACCGGCTGCGGCCCGAACCGCGCCGGGCGCGGCGCCGACGGGGCGGGCCGGGCGCATCGACGTCCACCACCACTCGATGCCCGACGAGGTGCGGGCCTGGCTCGTCGGGCACGGAAAGCTGCCGCCGGTGGGCGGCCCGCCGTACGCCACCGGATCGCTGGGGGCGACGTTGGACCTGATGGATCGTGCCGGCATCGACACCGCGATCCTGTCCGCGGCGATCCCGAGCGAGTTCGCCCCCACCCCACCGCAGGCCGCCGAGCTCGCCCGGCTCGCCAACGACGGCCTCGCGCAGCTCGTCCGGGACCGGCCGACCCGCTTCGGGCTGCTCGCGAGCATCCCCCGGGCGACGCCCGAGACGGCCGTCGCGGAGATCCGGCACGGCTACGACGACCTGCACGCCGACGGTGTGCTGCTGATGGCCCACGACGGTCAGACCTATCTCGGCGATCCCTCCCTCGCGCCGATGATGGCCGAACTGAACGCGCGCGACGCGGTCGCGCTGGTGCATCCGTTCAACGTGCCGGGTGCCACCGACGTAGGAATTCCGCCGTTCGTCGCCGATTTCCTCGCTGACACCACCCGCGCGGCGATCCAGCTCGTCGTGAGCGGCACGCTGGACCGCTATCCGCGCATTCGCTGGATTCTCGCCCATGGCGGCGGCTACTTTCCCTACCAGGCCGCCCGGCTCATGCTAGGTCGCGGCCTCGGTTATGGCGTCGACGCGGCGACCGTCGAAGGGGCGCTGCGTCGTTTTCACGTCGATACCGCGGCGCCGATGTCGCCGTACAGCACCCCGACCCTGCTGGCCACGATCGGCACCGAGCGGATCCTCTACGGCTCGGACTACAACGCCGTGCCCGCCGAGACCGCGCTCGCCGGCCGGGACGCGTTTCTCGCCGATCCGGCGCTGAACCCGCGGTCCCGTCAACGGATCGCCCGGGACAACGCGCTCGCGCTGTTCCCGTCGATCGCCGCCCGGCTGCGAGCCGCCCACGGGTGACGCGCGGGACCGCCCCGCGGGCGTCGTCGCGAATACTGGGCGTGGGCGTCGGGCCGGTCCCGGCGCCCACGATCCCGCGGACACACGAGGAGGTCCCCTGTGACGGCACTGGCGCCATCCGGGCGGCAGGCGAAGCTCGTGCACGACGACAGCAGCGTCATCATCACCGAGGTCGGCGGCGGGCTGCGGGAGTACCGGGTCGGTGAGCGGGCGGTCCTCGACGGCTACGACGCCGACGCCATGGCCAGCCGCGGGCGCGGGCAGCTGCTGCTGCCGTGGCCCAACCGCATCGCCGACGGCCGCTACACCTTCGACGGCGCCAGCCAGCAGCTGCCGATCAACGAGGTCGCGCTGCGCAACGCCAACCACGGCCTGACCCGCTGGTCGGCGTGGGAGATCGAGCAGTCCGCGCCCGGCGAGCTGCGCGCGTCGTTCGTGCTGCGCGCGCAGAGCGGCTATCCGTTCACCGTCGGGTTCACCGCCGAGTACCGCCTCGACGCCGCTGGCCTCGCCGTCACGATCACGGCGACGAACCTGGGGGACCGGCCGGCGCCGGTCGGCCTCGGCGTGCACCCGTACCTCGTGGTCGCCGGCCCGGGCGGCGCCCCGGTGCGGGCGGACGACGCGGAGCTGACCGTGCCCGCGGCCACCCGGCTCGTCACCGACGAGCGGCTGATCCCAACCGGCACGCGGGCCGTCGCCGGCGGCGAGTTCGACTTCCGCGCCCCGCGCCCGATCGGCCCGCTTGTCCTGGACACCTGCTACACCGATCTCGTCGCCGACCCGGACGGGCGGACCCGGGTCCGCCTCGCCGCACCCGGCGGCAGCTCGGTGACGGTGTGGATGGACGATGCCTGGCAGTACCTCCAGGTGTTCACCGGCGACACGCTCGGTCCGGACGAGCGGCGGCGCAGCGTCGCCATCGAGCCGCTGACCTGCCCGGCGAACGCGTTCAACAGCGGCGACGGGCTGCGGGTGCTGGCACCGGCGGAGTCCTTCGCCGGCAGTTGGGGCATCCAGCCCGCAGGCCCCGCCTGACCGGTCCGCCGAGCACCCGTCCGGCCGCGTCCACCGGCGCGGCCGGACCAGTCCTGTCCTGGCCGGACCGCACAGGGACCACTCACAGCAGCCGTGGACCAGCCGGCTCCGCAGGTTACGGCAGGCACCCCTGCTGACGACTTCCGTGTTACGCGATATCTCCGCGCGATATTCCCGATACCGGCCACCAGGGTGACACGCTGGCCGCACAGCGCAACATGTTGCGGCAGATCCTGGTGAAGAAAAAATTTTGTTCCGCCCGACCTCGCAGTCGGAAGAATTTCTTCGACACTATCGCCCGGGATCGCTTCCGACCGCGCGGCCGGGCGACACGAGAGACATCGACACCGCCGCCTCATCAGCGAAAAACGGCGCGGAGCTAGTTCCGCAGATCTGCGCTGCGCTCCGCGTGACAGACGTAGATGCGGGGTCTATGGTGCATTCCAGCCGCGTTCGCGGAGTTCGGATGCACCGGAGCATCCCCCGGAAGCCCGCGGCTACCTCCATCTCGTACACGACGTGTGCATCCATCATTACTTGTTGTTTCAACACGAAACACGGCCCAGTCGGGGGATGAACGTGACAGCACGCTCCACACTGGTTCGGCAGCGCACGCGCCCGGACCGGTCAGCCAGCCCCCGCCGGCTGTTCGCCCTGGGCGCCGCCGCGGCGATGGCCGCCCTCGCCGCCGGTTGTGGCTCGTCGGGCTCGTCGGGTTCGACCCCCGCCGCGCCCACCACGCAGGTGGTGACCAGCATGAGCGGAGAAAAGGTCACGGTCCCGCTGAGGATCGACCGGATCGCCGAGCAGTTCCCGGCCCACACGGTGACCGACATCATGCTCGGCGTCGGCAACAAGCTGGTCGCCATCCCGCAGAACGTGAAGACGATTCCCTTCCTGCGCAAGGTCTTTCCGGATATCAACAGCAAGCCCGAACTGTTCCGCAACGGCGGCAAGGTGAACATGGAGGAGCTGCTCAAGCTCAAGCCGGACGTCGTCTCCACGATCAGCGGCGGCGCGACCCTGACGCCGTTCACCCAGGCCGGGCTGCCCGCACTCGACATGGACTTCAACACCTTTCCGGAACTCGTGCCGTCCATCACGCTCGCCGGCACGGTGTACGGCGGCGCCGCCGCGGCCAAGGCCAAGGAATACGGCGACTACGTCAACGCGAAGCTGTCGATGGTGCAGTCACGGCTCGCCAGCCTGACCCCGGCGCAGAAGCCGAGTGTCGTGCACATCGCCAGCTACCCTCCGCTCGTCGTGGACGGCGGCCCCTCGCTCATCGGCGGCTGGATCAAGCTTGCCGGCGGCACCGACGCGGCCGGCGCCGTCAAGGGCACCCACGTCTCCGTGTCCATGGAGCAGCTCCTGCGGTGGAACCCGGACGTGCTGTAGTCGACCAACGAACCCGGAAGGACCGCGCTCCGGCGCAGCGATGACCATGCAGATGCAGTTCGGACTGCCCGGCGGACGCGGCGATCTCGACAGTTCCGCCGGCAACTCCGCGGTGGAACTGGCCCGGATCTCCGAGTCCCTCGGCTATGACAGCCTGTGGTTCACCGACGGCCATCTGGACTCCGTCGGCTCCCGGCGGGTGACCGCCCGGGCGGCGCCGATCCCCCTGGCCACCGCAGTGGCCGCCGTGACCCGGCGGATCTCCCTCGGGTTCACCGCCCTGCACCTCCCCCTGCACGACCCGATCCGCCTCGCCGCCGACCTCGCGACCCTCGACCGGCTCTGCGGCGGGCGGGTCATCCTCGGCGTCGGCTGGCCGCTGGCGGCCTACGCGCAGGCCTACCGCGGCGACGACGCCCAGCCCGACGCGACCCACCCCGACGCGCCGGGTGCCGACGACCTGCCCGAGGCCCTCGACACGATCGTCGGCTACTGGCGGGGCCGCACCCGCACGGTCGGCGGCGCGCAGTACCGGGTCGGCCCGACGCCGGCCCAACATCCCCATCCCCCGATCGAGGTCGCCGCGCGTACCGACGAGTCCGTCGTGTGGGCCGCGAGCCGCGGGTACGGGCTGTCGCTGTCGGCGGTGGCCACGACCGAGTCGGTCGCGGCGAGCGTGCGGCTCTACACCTCCCACGGCGGCCAGGCCGCCGACGTCCGGGTGGAGCGGTTCTGCCTGGTCGCCGAGTCGGACGGGGCCGCCGTCGAGCGGGCCACCCCGATCGTCGTGCGGCTCACCCGCCGGCTCGCCGCCCTCGGCGGCGACGAGCACGGGCATCAGACGGTCGGCACCAGCGACTTCGACCCGGGCCGTTTCCAGGACGACACGGCGATCATCGGCGGGCCCGCCACGGTCGCCCGCCAGGTGGCGCTCCTGCGCGACGAACTCGGCGTGCGGCGGGTGAACCTGCGGCCGTCGTTCAGCGGCACCGCGTCGCTCGCGCTGCAACAGAGCACGGTGCGCCTGTTCGCCGGTAAGGTGCGACCGCTGCTGGCCCTGCCGACGATCCACCGGGTCAGCCGATGACAAGTCCTCTCGTCACCGCGGACCCGGCGCCCGCTCTCGACGAAGACCGGGCGTTGGACGTGGCGGGGCGGATGCGCGCCGGCGTCGCCGAGAATTTCCGGGTCGTGCTGCTCGCCGTCATCCTGCTCGTCCTGGTGGTGATCTCCTTCGGGCTCGGCCGGTACTCGCTCGGGCCGCTGACCGTGCTGCGGGTTCTCGGGCACGAACTGTTCGGCATCGGCGACCCGGTCTCCGGCCAGAACCGCGCGGTGGTCATGGACATCCGGATGCCGCGGATCCTCGCCGCGCTGCTCGTCGGCACCGCGCTGGCCTCCTCCGGCGCGGCCTACCAGACGATGTTCCGCAACCCGCTGGTCTCCCCGGAGATCCTGGGGGTCGCGGCGGGCGCCGGCTTCGGCGCGAGCGTGTCGATCCTCCTGCACCTCGGCACCACCGAGCTGCAGATCATCTCCTTCAGCTGCGGGCTGCTCGCCGCGGTCCTGGCACTGACCATCGCCCGTTTCGTCGGCAAGGGATCGCTGATCATCCTGGTGCTCGGCGGCATCATCATCGGCGCGATGTTCAACGCGCTGATCTCCAGCGCGCAGTACTTCGCCAATCCGGAGACGACGCTGCCGGAGATCACGTTCTGGCTGTTCGGCAGTCTCGGCCGGGCCAGCATGCACAGCCTGATCGTGCCGGGGATCATCGTGGCGATCTGCCTGGTCGCGCTGGCCTCGGTGCGCTGGCAGCTGACGGTGCTGGCCACCGGCGACGACGAGGCCCGGTCACTCGGCGTCAACCGGACGCGGATCTGGGCCCTGACGATCGGTGCGTCGACGCTCATGACGGCGACCGCGGTGAGTGTCGCCGGCATCATCGGCTGGGTGGGCCTGGTCGTTCCGCACCTGGCGCGCTTCTTCGCGGGGCCGTCGTTCAACCGGCTGCTGCCGGTGTCGGCCCTCATCGGCGCCAGCTACCTGCTCGCCGTCGATGACGTCGCGCGCACCGCGACCTCGATGGACCTGCCGCTGGGCATCCTGACCGCCCTGATCGGCGCGCCGTTCTTCGTCGCACTGCTCGCGAAGGCGGGACGCCAGTGGCTCTGAGTCCCCCGCCACGCAGCGCGGGCGGCGTATCGCCCCCGGATCCTGTTCCGACCGGCGCGGCGGAGATCGAGGTCAGCGGCCTGTCGTTCCACTACGGGCGCACCGGCCACCGGTTGACCGACGTCAGCCTGACGGTGAACGCCGCCGAAGTCTGCGCCCTGCTCGGGCCGAACGGCGCCGGCAAGACGACGTTGCTGCGCTGCATCCTTGGCTTCCTTAAGCCCAGGGCCGGCACGGTGCGCATCCGCGGAGAAGAGATCGGCTCTCTCGCCCCGCGCGAACTCGCCCGGCGGGTCGCGTACGTGCCGCAGTCGACCTCGTCGCCGTTTCCGTTCACCGCCCTGGACATCGCCGTCATGGGTCGCACCCCCTACCTGGGCGTTCTCGAGTCTCCGTCCGCCCGCGACCGGCGCGGCGCGCTGGCGCAGCTCGACCGCCTGGGCATCGCGCACCTGGCCGAGCGGTCCTTCGCCGCGCTGTCCGGTGGCGAGCGTCAGCTGGTTCTGCTCGCCCGCGCGCTCGTGCAGCGCGCCGCGATCCTCGTCCTCGACGAGCCGACCGCCGCGCTGGACTACGGCAACGAGGTCCGCACCCTGCAGGTCGTCGCCGAACTGGCCCGCGAGGGCCACACCGTGATCATGACCACCCATCAGCCGTCGCACGCGCTCACCTACTCCAACCGGGCGGTGCTCATGCGCGGTGGCGCGCTGATCGCGGACGGCCATCCCGACGACGTCGTGACCGGCGAGCGGCTCAGCGATCTCTACGGCGTGCCCGTGCACGTCGCGGGGGTGACGCTGCCGCCCGGCCATGGCCGGCGCGAGATGCGGACGTGCGTCCCCATACCGACCTCACCCGTGGCGGCCCTGTCCCCGCCGCTTCCATTCCAGGCAAACACTGGTGCCGACTGATCCCGCCAGGCGGGTAATCCGGATTTAACCTCGCGACCTATCCGGAAAGCCTCCCCCGACCGCCTCCGGTCCGATATTATTCAGTTCACAGGCTCGTCCGGTCCACGGGCCGATCTGACAGACGCGACGGCAGCTAAAGTCGCAAGAACAGTGGCCGGAGCGGGAATCCGCCCGACCCGCACAATGTCCCTGGCGTCGCCACCCAGGAGCACCTCTCCGAGCATTTCGGATCTTATTCATGGTGATTCCTGGCGGTCGACCCGATCCTGCCTCACCGGCGCCCGCCACTCGGCCCGCACGTGTCAGGAGGAGATGAGAGATGGCCTCGTCCGAGATCGTCGTCGATCCGGCCAGGATACGGCAGTTCGGAGACCCAACCGGCACCGTCTTCTGCCTGGTCACGAATGCGGCTCTACTGGAGCACATCAAGCTGGCCAAGACCGCGCCCTATGATGACTACCGGATCCTCGACTTCCACGGAGGCGAGGACGAGTTTGCCCGGTTGATGCGGGAAGATGTTCCCGAGCAGGCCCACGTGCTGGTAATGTCTCCCTATCACTTCTTCCAGTCACCACCGGTGGATGTGCTCGGGCCGCGGCGCAAGCTGCTCGGCATGGCCTGCAACTCCACCCCGACCGACGTCGAGACGCTGCGCCATTTCCTGCGCTGCGTCGAGGCGACGGACCCCCAGGCCCAGGAGGACTTCTCCGACCGGTTCTTCAAGCTCGCCGAGCGTGGCGAGACGCTGGAGTACCGGGACGAGCGGCACGGCACCGTCGCGGTCCTCCGCCTGTTCGACCGTGAACTGGTCTGGAACCAGCAGGCCGGACTTGTCGGCTGGGGTGAACAGCAGATCGTCCCCGCCGGCGAGATCAGTGTGCTTCCCATCGAGATCAGGGAGTTCGAGGACTACCTTCGGCTGCCTCTCGACGGGGAAATCGTCATCCAGGGCAACCCGATTCTTCACTCCGGTACGCCGTCGTTCTCGCGGCGCGACCAGGAGCGCATTCACAGCAAGCTCTGGCCGCTCATTGATTTCGCCGTCGTGGCCCAGGTCGACAACGGCCTAATTACCAAAATGACTTCCCCGGACCCGGCCGGGGGTGCTATCCTGGAGATGTTCGAAGCGCTCTTCGAGGTAGATTCCAGATACCGCATAGTCTGGGAAATCGGCCACGCGCTCAACACCACCCTGGACCTGCTTCCCGGCAATCACGCGATGAACGAGGTCTACGGGGCGACCCAGGGCTGCCTGCACTGGGGAATCGGCCTCACGCCCTTCACCCAGTATCATCTCGACATCATTTCGCCGGGAACAATCGTCAGCAACGAGCTGGGCGACGTACTGCTCGGCGTTCCGTCGGGCAAAACGCCGACGGCGCCCCCCAAGAGTCCGGTCGGGTTGGCCACCTGATCGGCCGGGACGAGGGTTTCCCTCGTCCCTCCCCCCGCATCCCGCGGAACCCCGGAAGGAGGTGATCACTGTGGAGAAGGTCGCGCAGAAGAAGATCCAGGTGAAGAAGAACGACCGCTACCTGGGCACCCTCCTCGGCTGATAGCCGCGGTAAGGAGTGGGCCGGCTGGACCGGGCCGGCCCACTCCGACGCCCGATCCCGGTCCCGCCGTCCCGCTTCGTCGCGCCCCGGGTGGTCCTCATGGCACAGTTCCTCGTGCGTCCCGACCTGCACCGCGAGTTCGCCGACCCGCACGCCGTGTTCTGCCTGCTGACCCAGGCCGACCGGGCGGCCGAGTTCGAGCTCGCCCCCAGCAGCCGTTACGGCACCGTGGTGCACCACACCCTGGCGGCCCACGAAGCCCTGGCCGATGCTCTTCCCGCGCTGCCGGCCGACGCCGACGTCTTCGTCGTCTGCCCGGACCGCTTCCTCGTCTCCCCCGATCCCGCCCAGCTCGGCGCGGGCCGGCGGCTCTCGGTGATGCCGTGCGGCTCGACGCCCGTCACAGACGCGCACGTCGCCTACTTCCTCGACGTCGTCGAGCGGACCGACCCGCAGGCGCTGGAGGCCGCCGCCGACCGGCTGTTCGAAGCCCTGGGCGACGCCGACGAGGTGCTTCTCACCAGCCCCGCCGAGGGCGCCTCGGCACGCTTCGGCGTTTCGGGCGGCTACGAGTGGAACCAGCAGGCCGGCGCGCTGACCGCGGGCGAACAGCAGATCGCGCCGTCGGGGGAGGCCAGTGCCGCGCCGACGGGCCTCTACCGGTTCGACACGACGCGGCGCCTCGCCCTCGACGGGCGGATCGCCCTGCTCGGGGCCCCCATCGTGCACCGCGGTGACGATCCCGCCGTGCGGGGCGAGCAGGCCCGGATCTTCGCGGACCTCGACGTGCTGCGCACCGCCACCGTCCTGCTCGACCTCTCGGGCGGCCTGGTGACCGGCGTGACGGCGCTCGAGCGCGCCGGCCAGCCAGCCGTCGACGCGCTGGAGAAGCTCTACGCCGCCGACGAGGACTACCGGGTCGTCTGGGAGTTCGGCATCGGGCTCAACCCGGTCCTCGAGCAGCAGCCCGGCAACTGCGGCCTGAACGAGATGTACGGCTCCGTGGGCGGGGTCGTCCACCTTGGCTTCGGCCTGACCCCGTCGACCCGCTACGCGCTGACCTTCACCTGCGCCGACACGGTCATGACCGACCCGGAGTCGGGCTCGCGGATCGCCGGCCCCGCCGCGCCGGGGCCGGTGCGGCGCCTGCACCGCCAGCGCACCCCCGGCTGCGGCTGCTGAGCGGCGACCAACCCCACCCGTTCACCGGGCGTGACCTGCCCGGCGCACCACATCACCGACCGCACATCTTCACATCCGAAGGTTCCGCGGCGGCCCCCAGCCAGGCCGGCGGCATCGGAACCGCAGACTGGAAGGGAGACCCCGCGATGAACGACGACCCGCGCAGTTGGTACCTGGACCCGCGGGCGGCCGCCGCCGCCCGCGCCGCCGACCTCACGGACCTGCGCAAGCAGGTCGACGAGATGCTCGACGCCATGATCGCCAAGTTCTACGCCGAGATTCCGTACGCGGACCACCAGGCGCGCGGCGACGAGATCAACATGGCGTACTACAAGCGCCACAACATCGAGACGATCCTGCGGCTGCGCCGCAAGCGGACGATCGACGCGCTCGCCATCGGCTACTTCACCAAGCGCGACCCGGTCCGCGGCGCGTCGTGGGCGCACTACGTCGAGGACGAGATGCTCCACGACGAGTGGTTCGCCGGTGATCTCGGCCGCGTCGGCCTGACCAAGGACGAGATCTACGCCACCGAGCCGTTCCAGGCCACCAAGCTGCTCACCGGCTACCTCCAGTACGGCATGGAGTTCGAGGGCACCCCGCTGGCCCTGCTGTGCAGCGTGTACTTCGTCGAGTACACGACGACGAAGACCCAGCCGTCCTGGGTGCGCAACCTCGAGGAGAAGCTCGGCCGGGACAAGCTCGCCGGCGCGCGGCGCCACGTCGGCACCGACATCGCCGACGAGCACGCCGACTTCGTCTGGGGTGTGCTGACCTCGCTGGTCGCCTCCGGCGCGGACGAGGCGAAGGTGCTGGACCACATGAAGATCGTGGCGAATCTGTGGGTCGCCTACTTCCTGGAGCTCTACCAGGCGGTGGTCGCGCCCGCGACCAGCTCCTTCGAGGCGGCCGGCACCCTCGCCGGACGGTTCGCCTGACGCCGGTCCGTACCGCACCCACGGGGGAACGGTCATGGCACAGGTAGGCACGTCCACGGAACCGGCCGCCCGGCATTCCGTGGTCAGATTCACCCGCGAGGACTCCCCGCTGGGCCTCTCGGAGGAACGGTGGCTGCGGGAGGGCCTGGTCGCGGCGCTACCGGACCTGCGGATGGCGCAGCTGTTCGCGTCGCGCCCCGATCTGCTGCACGAGGCGGAGCACCTGATCGTCGGCGTCGAGCGGGACAGCGGCCAGCCGGTGTCCGCGCTGGGCGCGAGCTGGGAGCACACCACCGACGGCCGGCGCTTCCTGCACATCGGCGTCCAGTTCGTCGCGGCGACGCTGCGCGGCGGGCAGGTGTTCAGCACGAGCTGGCTCGCGCTGCTCGAGGAGGTCATCGCCACCGGCGGTTTTCCGGTGCTCTCCGCGCTGCGCACCTACAACCCGGTCGCCTACTGTGCGATGCGGGCCTACGGCGAGCTGCCCGGCGCGGTGATGTATCCCCGGGTGGAACGGAACGGATCCGCGCCTGGCGGCGGATCCGGATCCGGCGGCCCGGACGAGCACGATCTCGGCGTGCGGGCGCTGGCCGGCGAGATCGCGGCGACGCTCGCCCCCGGCGCGGCGTTCGACCCGGCCAGCGGACTGCTGGCCGGCATCGGCGTTCCGCGCGAGCTCTACCGCGAGCGCCCACTCGGCGCCGACGCGGCGGTCAACGCACACTTCGCCCGCCACACCAGCCCCGGCGATCGCATTCTCTGCGCGGTGCACGTCCACGATCCGGCCACCGCCGAGGCGATCGTCGCGAACTTCGAACGCCGCTCAGCGTGGCCCTCGTCGTAAGGAGCACACAGTGGCAACCAGTCTGGATCTGACCGGCAAGGTCGCGGCCGTCATCGGCGCGGCCTCGGGGATCGGGCAGGCCATCGCGATCGGCCTCGCCGAGCAGGGCGCCGTCGTCGAATGCGCCGACGTCGACACCGTCGGCCTGGAGCAGACCGTCGCGGAGATTCTCGCCGCCGGCGGCACCGCGAAGGCCTCGACCGTCGACGTGCGGTCCTCCGCCGAGGTAGACGACCTGTTCGCCCGGGTCGTCACCGACCGCGGCGGCCTCGACATCGCCGTCGGCACCCCCGGCATCAACATTCGCAAGCCGCTCGTCGACTACACCGACGAGGAGTACACCGCCGTCACCGACGTCAACCTGCGGGGCAGCTTCCACGTGCTGCGCGGCGCCGGGCGGATCATGGCAGCACGGGGCGGCGGCAGCATCATCGTCATCTCGTCGATCAGCAGCCGGGCGGTCGAACCCGGCCAGGTGATCTACGCGGGGACGAAGGCCGCGCTGGCGCAGATGGTCCGGGTCCTCGCCGCGGAGCTCGGGCCCGCCGGCGTGCGCGTCAACGCCATCGCCCCCGGTCCCGTCGAGACGGCGCTGACCCTGCCGATCCGCTCCTCCGCCGGCTGGGCGAACGCCTACTCCGAGAAGGTCGCGCTCGGCCGCTGGGCGAAGCCAGCCGAGATCGCCGGACCGGCGCTGTTCCTGGCCTCCGACGCCGCCACCTACGTCAACGGCGAGGTGCTGTACGTCGACGGCGGCTGGATCGACCTCGACGCGCGCTTCGCCGACGAAAAGGTCGTCACCGCCGAGTAGCGGCGCGCCGCACCACTAATACCAGGCCCCGTTCCTGGCGGGGCCGCATCAACACAGGGGGATGAGGGAGTGGATATCGCCATCGTCGGCGCGACGGGTGTCGTCGGCCGGGAGGCGTTGGGGCTGCTGGAGGCCGGGTTCCTACCCGACCTCGGGCGGGTCGTACCCGTCGCCTCGGCCGGCTCCGCGGGCCGTGACCTGGGCGAGGAGTTCGGGCTGACGCTCAAGGTCGAGCCGGTCGTCGCGCTGGAGCGGTTCGACCCGAGCACGGTGGACGTCGCGGTGTTCAGCGCCGGCGCGCCGATCAGCACCGCCTGGGCGCCCCGGTTCGCCGCGGCGGGCGCCCTCGTCGTCGACAACAGCTCGGCGTTTCGGATGGAGGACGACATCCCGCTCGTCGTCCCGGAGGTCAACCCGCACACCCTGCGCGCCCGCCCGCCGCGCGGCATCGTGGCCAATCCGAACTGCTCGACGATCCAGCTCGTGCGGGCGCTGCACCCGCTGCGGGAGATCGGCGAGATCGAACGGGTCATCGTCGCCAGCTACCAGTCCGCCTCCGGTGGCGGCCTGCGGGGCCTGGGCGAGCTCGCCGACACGACCCGGTCGCTGCTCGACGGCGCCGACCCGGCGCGGGACACCCCGGGGAAGTTCGGCCAGCCCCTCGCGTTCAACCTGATACCCGAGATCGGCATGCGCGACGACGAGGGCCACACGCACGAGGAACGCAAGCTGCGCCGCGAACCCCGCAAGATCATGGAGATGCCGGGCCTGCGGGTCGCGGCGACCGCGGTGCGGGTCGCGGTCGTGAACGGCCACTCCGAGGCGGTGCACGTCGAGTTCGCGGACGAGGTGTCAGCGGCCGACGCCCTCGCCGCGCTGCGCGCCGCACCGAACCTGCGCGCCTACGGCGACGACGAGGGCTATCCGATGCCGCGGTTCGTCTGCGCGTCACCGACCGAGCGCCGGCTCGTCCACGTCGGCCGGGTGCGCAGCGACCCCGACGATCCCCGCGCGCTGTGGCTGTGGGTCGTCGCCGACAACCTCACCGTCGGCGCCGCGCTCAACGCCCTGGAGATCGTCCAACTGGCCGGCGAGATGTCATGGCTGTGAACGACTCGGACAACGCCGCCGGCTCGAACGGCACCGCCGGCTCGAACGGCACCGCCGGCTCGAACGGCGACCCCGGGGCGGGTGCGGCGGCGGACGTCGTCGTGCTGAAGTTCGGCGGGGCGTCGTTCGCGGCGCCCGGCGCGCACCGGCTGATCGCCGCGCACGTGGCCGGTCGGCTGGGTGGGTTCGGCCCAGGGCCACGCCACGCCGTCGTGGTCGTCAGCGCGGTCGCCGGCGAGACGGACCGGCTGTCCGCGGCGATGCGGGCGGTGAGCCCCGACCCGGACCGGGAGCTGCTCGCTGCCGCGCTGATGACCGGCGAGACCGTGAACGTGGCGCTGATGACCGCGGCGCTGCGCGAGGCAGGGCTCGACGCGGTGCCTCTCGACGCCGCCGACACCGGCTGCGCGGGCATCGGCGAGCCCCACCACGC
>NZ_JALKFU020001037.1 GCF_023242965.2 Frankia sp. AgKG'84/4 | reverse complement strand
GCCGCCGACCGCCGCGATCGGCGCGTCCTCGCGGCAGTCGCGGCCCGCGGCGACGACCGCCCAGCGGGGCAAGGCGAAACCCGCGAAGGCCGGCCCGAGCCTCGGGCAGGCAAGCGGGATCATGGCGATCGGCACGATCGCCTCCCGGGCATCCGGCTTCCTGCGCACCGTGGCGATCGCCGCGGCGATCGGCACCGGCGCCGTCGGCGACGCCTACAACGTCGCCAACACCACCCCGAACATCATTTATGACCTGCTCCTCGGCGGGATCCTGACCAGCGTCGTCGTGCCGGTGATGGTCCGAGCCGCGAAGGAGGATCCGGACGGCGGAGACAAGTTCGCGTCCTCCCTGCTGACCCTGATGATCCTCGGGCTCGGCGTGGCGACGGCGATCGGCATGATCGCGGCGCCCTTGATCACCGACGCCTACCTCAACGCCGGGCCCCAGGAGCAGGCCCTTGCCACCGACCTGCTGCGCTGGTTCCTCCCCCAGATCATCTTCTACGGGGTGGGGGCGACGATCGGCGCCATCCTCAACGTCCGGCAGTCCTTCGCGGCGCCGATGTTCGCCCCCATCCTCAACAACGTGCTGGTCATCGCGACCTGCGTGGCGTTCATCTATGTGGTGTCGGGGCCGCGCCCACCGGGGGTGGACGGGGCGAAGGCGATCACCCATACGCAGACGACGGTGCTGGCCAGCGGGACGACGCTGGGCGTGGTGGCGATGACACTCGCCCTGCTGCCCGCGCTGCGTCGGGTCGGCTTCCGCTACCGGCCGACCCTCGACCTGCGCCACCCCGAGCTGCGCTCCGCGGCCCGGCTGGCGAGCTGGACGCTGCTGTTCGTCGTCGTCAGCCAGGCCGGCTACCTGGTGATCGTCAACCTGTCGACGGCGTCAACCGCCTACACGATCTACACCTACGGCTACCAGATCTTCCAGCTCCCCTACGCGATCATCGGCGTCTCGGTGATCACCGCGTTGCTGCCGCGGATGAGCGGGCACGCCGCGCAGGGCCGCGCCGACCTCGTGCGGGCCGACATCTCGACGGCGACCCGGGTGGCGGCGACGGCGATCGTGCCGGCCGCGCTGTTCCTGCTGGCACTGGGACGGCCGATCGCGGTGGCCGTGTTCCACCACGGCGCGGTGAACTACCACGACGCGATCGACATCGGCGACACCCTCAGCGCCTTCGCCCTCGCCCTGGTGCCGTTCTCCCTGTTCCAGGTGCAGCTACGGGCGTTCTACGCCTACCAGGACAGCCGGACGCCGGCGCTGGTCAACATGGGCGTCGTCGCGGTGAACGTGCTCGGCGCGGTGGTGCTGACCGTGACGGTGCCCGAACGGCACCGGGCGCCGGCGCTGGCGCTCGCCTTTGCCGCCGCCTACCTGGTAGGTCTCGCGGCGGCGACCACACTGCTGCGGCGGCGCCTCGGCGGCGTCGACGGCAACCGCACCGCCCGGGTGATCACCCAGGTGGCGATCGCCGCCGGCCTCGGCGCCGTGGTCGCGTCGCTGGTGGCCCGCGCGATCCGCGCTCTGGTCGGCACGGGCTGGCTCGTCTCGGGAATCGCCGTGGTGCTGGCCTGCACGGCCGGGGGCGCGCTGTTCCTGGCCGCGGCCGTCCGGATGCAGATCCACGAGGTCTCCGCGCTGCTGGCGGCGGTCAACGGGCGGCTGGGGCGCGGTCGGCGCGGCGCCGGCGGGCGG
>NZ_JALKFU020001036.1 GCF_023242965.2 Frankia sp. AgKG'84/4 | reverse complement strand
GTACCGGCTCCCGCGGCGTCGCGAGCGCCGGCCCCGCAGACTCCGGGCCGGCGCCGCAGCGGCGGGGCCGTGGCGGGTGACCGCCTCAGTGACCGGGAACTCGCGGTGCTCAGCTACCTTCCGACGATGCTGACGACCGCGGAGATCGCGGCGGAACTCTACGTCTCCGTGAACACCGTCAAGACGCATCTGAAGAGCATCTACCGCAAGCTCGACGTGCCGCGCCGCCGCGACGCCGTGCACTGTGCCCGGCAGCTCCACCTGCTCTGACCGGAAGGCCCTCTGACCGGAAGGCCCTCTGACCGGAAGGCCCTCTGGCCGGGAGGCCGGCGCCGGCCACGGCGGGAGCGTCAGCAGCCCCAGCCGTCCGGCCCGGCCGCCGGCTCGGCAGCACCGGGCTCGTGATCGTCCAGTGGCCCTCCGGCGCTCGCCGGCGCTCCGAACACCTGCCGTTCGAGGGCGCCGTAGGGATGGTCCGCGGGATCCGGTCGACCGCCCAGGGGCACCGTCGGTCGCCGTGATGGCTCGGACAGGGGCGTGCGCGGCGCGGCCGGCGGCCAGACGGCGCCGGCGCGGGATGTTCCCCGGCCCGTCGGCGCGAACGGGAGCACCGCCCGCAGCACGCAGATCACCGAGGTGACGATCCCGGCGACGATCAGGATCAGACCGAGGACGGGGAGATCCACCCCGGCCACCCGCCAGGTGAGCGCGTAACGGAGGGCCGCGCCGAGAACGACCAGAAAGACCGACAGTCCCAGTGTCATCGTTGCTTCACCTCGTTCGTCCCGTGGCGTTCGTCCCGAGGCCGTTGGCGCGACCGCCGGCCGGCCGGGGGAGAGGACATCGGTGGCGCGAGACGGACCTGCACCCGTAGATTCCGCGGGCCTCCGGGGCGCCGGTGCATCCGGACGTGCTCGATACGGAGGGTCTAGATAATCAATACCCTCGGTGAGGGTTGTTCATGCCGGGACACACATTCGTGCCGTCTCACTCACTCTTGGTGGCAGATCGGGCGTGTCGGAACCGTCTCATGGATGTCACGTCCGTGGCCGTGGAAGGGCACTGGCCGCCGTGGCCGAGGGCGCGACCGCGCCCAGGTCGGCCTGCCCTCTACTCGGGAGGTAGCCCGTAGGGGGGAGCTGTCCGGGAGGTAAAGGTCACGCCAAGTGCACAACTCGCGCGGCGGAACGCCCGGTTGCGGAAGATATGGCCGGTTAGAGGCCTGTTTCTCCCGATGTCGGCTGGGTTTGACGGGTGAGGGAGCGAGGGGCGTGAGCTAGCGCTGGCGTAGCAAGGTAGGCGGGCCCTACGCTTGCCGAACATGTCCAGCTTCACCGGAAATTCACCTGGTGACGTGGTCGCAACCGGGCCACCGTCCGGTGCGATTCTGAGTCTGACCCCCCGGAGGCACGCGTGACCGACCGAGTTCCCCGCTCGACCGATGCTATCGGCGAGGAGATAGCCCACCGGCCGCGAATCGGCGTGACCGTGGACACATCCACGGACCTGGGTGTGGTCGGTGGGATGGCCAGGCGCGCCTCGGCAAGCTCCCCGGCACCGCCGAACACACCACACCACGCGACCCCACGGCACCCCGCGCCGAGCACCGGAATGGGGGGCGCCGGCGCGCGCCAGCTCTCTCACGGGCGCACCGCGGCGCCGCTCGCGGGACCGCCGGTGGGACGCGGCGAGGTTCCCGGCGGCGCCCGCAC
>NZ_JALKFU020001035.1 GCF_023242965.2 Frankia sp. AgKG'84/4 | reverse complement strand
GGCCCGCACGGCCTCGCCAGCGGGCTCCGCGGCCAGCGCCGCCGGCGTCGGCCAGCGCGCCAGCCACGCCTCCCACACGGGCAGCACCCGGGCGACCGGGGTCTGCTGCAGCATGACCTCGCTGACCAGGACGGCCCATGGCGTTGTGCCGGGGTGCCGCCACGGCAGGTCCCGGGCGGCGGTGGCGAACCATGCCAAGGTCAGCCGACCCAGCTCCGGGTGGCCGCTCGTCGCCGCGGAGCGGGCGGCGGCCGGGGCGGCAGTGCTTGTCGTGACCATCGTGACCATCGTGCCAGCTACCCGCCGCCGGCCGGGAGCAGGCCGGGCGGACGCCGGTCCGGACGTCGACGCCGGTTCAGACGTAACGCTCCAGGATGCTGGACTCGGCCAGCCGGGACAGGCCCTCGCGCACGGCGCGGGCGCGGGCCTCGCCGATGCCGTCGACGGTCTGCAGGTCGTCGACGCCGGCGGCGAGCAGCTTCTGCAGGGTGCCGAAGTGGTCCACCAGGCGGTCGACGACCAGCCGCGGCAGCCGCGGGACCTTGGCGAGCATGCGGTAGCCGCGCGGGCTGATCTGCCGGTCGAGGATGTCGGCGCCGCCGGAGAACCCGATCACCCGGGCGAGCACGGTGAGGTCGAGCAGGTCGGTGGGCGACATCGCCGAGAGCTCGCCGAGCACCTGCGAGGCCGGTCCCGCCTTCGAGCCGGCCGGCAGGTAGTCGCGCACGGTGAGCTCGCGCTCGGTCTCGACGCCGGCCATCAGTTCCTCGAGCTGCAGCGACAGCAGGCGGCCGTCGGTGCCGAGTTCGACGACGTAGCCCTCGATCTCGTCGGCGATCCGGCGCACCATCTCGAGGCGCTGGCTGACGGAGATCGCATCCCGGACCGTGACGAGATCCTCGATCTCCAGCGCGGACAGGGTGCCCGCGACCTCGTCGAGGCGCTGCTTGTAACGCTCCAGCGTGGCCAGCGCCTGGTTCGCTCGGGACAGGATCGCCGCCGAGCCGTCCAGGACGTAGCGCCGGCCGGCGACGTAGAGCGCGATGATGTGCATCGACTGGCTCACGGAGATGATCGGGTATCCGGTCTGCTTGGCCACTCGCTCCGCGGTGCGGTGCCGGGTTCCCGACTCCTCGGTGGGCACCGTCGGGTCCGGGACGAGGTGCACCGCGGCGCGCACGATCCGCTGTAGGTCCGAGGACAGCACGATCGCGCCGTCCATCTTCGCCAGTTCCCGCAGGCGGGTGGCCGAGAACTCGACGTCGAGCTCGAAGCCGCCCGTGCAGATGCCCTCGACGACCTTGTCGTGGCCGAGCACGATCAGCGCGCCCGTGTGGCCGCGCAGGATCCGCTCCAGGCCGTCACGGAAGGGGGTTCCGGGGGCGACCGCGGCCAGTGTCGCCCGGAATATGTCGTCTCCGGGTGGTCCTGCCATCAGGCTCTCTCAGCTCCTCGGCTCCCTGCTTGTCTGCGCCTCTGCCGCGATGCTATCGGGGGCGACCGGCGCTGGGGGCGCTGCCAATCATGGGGTTACGAAATTTCCAAAACGTACATATCCGATTTTACGTTTCATACATTCGAGCAATGGCACCGACCAGGTCGGGTACCTCGGTGACCGTCATGCCCTCGACCACCGTCCCGGAGCCGGTGGGCACCAGCGCCCGGCGGAACCCCAGCCGGGCCGCGGCGGCGAGCCGCCGGGGGACCCCGCCGACCG
>NZ_JALKFU020001034.1 GCF_023242965.2 Frankia sp. AgKG'84/4 | reverse complement strand
GCGCACGGCCGGCGGACCGGGTCGCGGCGCTGCTCGACCGCCTGCGCGACCGCCCCGCCGAGGAGCAGCACCGGACCCTGCTGACCCTCGTGCGGAGCACCGCGGCGGAGGTGCTCGGGCATGCCACGCCGGCGGCGATCCGCCCGGACCGTGGCTTCCTGGAGTCCGCGTTCGACTCGCTGAGCGCGATCGAGCTGCGCAACCGGCTGGCCCGGGAGACCGGCGTGCGGCTGCCGACGACGCTGCTGTTCGACCATCCGACGCCGACGATCCTCGCCGCGCACCTGCGGGACACCCTCGTCGGCGCCGCTCCGGCCGGGACGGCGGAGCTCGACCTCGACGCGGAGATCTCCCGGTTGGAGACCGCCCTGAGCGGCCCGCTGGCAGCGTCCCCGCCAGCGCTGGACGCCGTCGTGCGCCTGCACGCGCTGCTGGCCCGGGTCGCGGAGGCCGCCGGGGCGACCCCGAGCGCACCCGCGCCCCGGTCCGCCGACGAACCGGCCGAGTTCACCGAGCAGGTCGCCGACGCCACCGACGACGAGATCTTCGATCTCCTCGACCGCGAGCTCGGGCTGACGTGAGGCCCGCCGTGCCCATGACCCCGCCATGCCCGTGACCCCGCCATGCCCGTGACCCCGCCATGCCCGTGACCCCGCCCGCCGACGTCCCCGCCGCCCGCTCCGACCGCGCGCATCGAAAAGGCTGATCATGGCGAACGAACAGAAGCTTCGCGACTACCTGAACCGGGTCGCCGCCGACCTGCACCAGACCCGGGCGCGGCTGCGGGACAGCGAGGCCGCGCGCCGCGAGCCCATCGCGATCGTCGGGATGAGCTGCCGCTACCCCGGCGGGGTCAGCTCGCCGGAGGACCTGTGGGACCTCGTCGACGCCGGGCGGGACGCCATCAGCCCGTTCCCGGCGAACCGCGGCTGGGACGTCGAGCGGCTCTACGACGCCGACCCGGACCGTCCCGGGCACACCTACGCCCGCGAAGGCGGGTTCCTGCACGACGCCCCCGAGTTCGACGCCGCGTTCTTCGACATCTCCCCGCGCGAGGCCCTCGCCATCGACCCGCAGCAGCGGCTGCTGCTGGAGACAGCGTGGGAGGCCCTGGAACGGGCCGGGATCGACCCGACGTCGCTGCGCGGCTCCGCCACCGGCGTGTTCGCCGGGGTGATCGCCCAGGAGTACACCCCACGTCTGCACCACACCACCCCGGACCGCGTCGACGGGTACGTGCTGACCGGCAGCAC
Organism: Frankia sp. AgKG'84/4; assembly: GCF_023242965.2. Classification (GTDB taxonomy): domain Bacteria; phylum Actinomycetota; class Actinomycetes; order Frankiales; family Frankiaceae; genus Frankia. The sequence goes on along the minus strand of NZ_JALKFU020001034.1, from coordinate 465 downwards.
CACCTCCGTCGCCTCCGGCCGGGTGGCGTACACCCTCGGCCTGGAGGGGCCGGCGGTCACCGTGGACACGGCCTGCTCGTCGTCGCTGGTCGCGATCCACCTCGCGAGCCAGGCGCTGCGCGGCGGTGAGTGCACGCTGGCGCTCGCCGGCGGGGTCACCGTCATGTCGTCGCCCGGGATGTTCGTCGAGTTCTCCCGCCAGCGCGGCCTGGCCCCGGACGGGCGGTGCAAGCCGTTCGCCGCCGCCGCCGACGGCACCGCGTGGGGGGAGGGCGCGGGCCTGCTCGTCCTGGAGCGGCTGTCCGACGCGCGCCGCAACGGCCACCGGATCCACGCGGTAATCCGCGGTGGGGCGGTGAACTCGGACGGGACGTCGAGCCAGCTCACGGCGCCGAACGGGCCGTCGCAGCAGCGCGTCATCCGCGCCGCCCTCGCCGCCGCCGACCTGTCCCCCACCGACATCGA
>NZ_JALKFU020001033.1 GCF_023242965.2 Frankia sp. AgKG'84/4 | reverse complement strand
GTAGATCTCCACCGGCCGCCGGCCGCCGCCATCGGGCATCCCGACGACGACCTGGACGCGGACCGTTCCCCGTTCCGGCAGGACCAGCGGTGCCTCGACGACAAGTTCATCGAGCCCGCCGCAGCCAACCTCCGCACCGACCCGGACCGCCAACTCCACCAACGCCGCACCCGGCACCACGACCACACCCGCCACCCGATGGTCAGCAAGCCAAGGGTGGGTCCGCACCGACAACCGACCAGTCCCCAACAAACCCCCACCACTGGGCAACGACACCACCGCACCCACCAGCGGATGGTCAACCCCCGTCAGACCCAGACCCGCCACATCCACACCACGACCCTCCGACACCAACCAGTAATCCCGATGATCAAACGCATACGTCGGCAACTCCACCCACCGACCCGAACTCGGCAACAACCCCTTCCAATCAACATCAACACCCGCGACGAACACCTCCCCCAACGACAACAGCAACCGCCCCCAACCCCCCTCACCCCGCCGCAGACTCCCCCCCACCGCCACCACCCGATCCAACCCGTCCGCCACCTCCACCACCGACTGCACCAAAACCGGATGAGCACTAACCTCCGTAAACACCGAATACCCAGCCGTCATCAGATCCGCCACCACCGACCCGAACCGCACCGGCCGACGCAAATTCTCATACCAGTACTCCCCCTCCAACACACCCGCCGCACGAACCCACTCCCCCGTCACCGTCGACACCAACGGCAACACCGGCACCAAAGACCGCACACCCCCCAACGCCTCCACCAACTCCCCCGCCACCACCTCCACCTCCGGCGAATGCGACGCATAATCCACCGCAATCCGCCGAACCCGCACCCCCGCACCCTCCAACACCCCCAGAAACTCCCCCAACACCCCAGCATCCCCCGCCACCACCACCGACCCCGGACCATTCACCGCCGCCACCGAAACCCGACCCCCCCACCCCTCCAACCAGCCCCGCACCGCCACCTCCGACAACCCCACCGACGCCATACCACCCCGCCCCGACAACACCCCCGAAACAACCCCCGCCCGCACCGCCACCACCCGCGCCGCATCCTCCAAAGAAAGCGCCCCCGCCACACACGCCGCCGCAATCTCCCCCTGCGAATGCCCCACCACCACATCCGGCACCACCCCCGCCGACAACCACACCTCCGCCAAACCCACCATCACCACGAAACTCGCCACCTGAACCACCTCCACCCGCCCCGCGAAACCCTCATCCACCTCACCCCGCAACACCGCCTCCACCGACCAGTCCACCCACGGCCCAAACGCCTCCACACACGCCCGCACCCGCCCCGCGAACACCGCCGAAGAATCCAACAACTCCCGCCCCATCCCCAACCACTGCGCCCCCTGACCCGGAAACACCCACACCAACCCACCACCCACCCGCACACCCGTCACCAACCCCGGATCACCCACCCCCACCGCCAACGCCCCCAACGCCCCAGCCCCCTGCACCCCCGACGACGCCACCACCACAGCCCGCTCCCCCAACACCGCCCGCCGCCCCACCAAACCCACCGCAACATCCACCACATCCCCACCAGCCACCACCTCCACCAACCGACCCGCCAACCCCACCAACCCCACCGCACTACCCGCCGACACCACCAACGGCACCGGACCACCCACCGGCAGCAACCCACCCCCACCCCCAGCCCCGAAAGCCACCGCCGGCACCTCCTCCGGCGCC
>NZ_JALKFU020001032.1 GCF_023242965.2 Frankia sp. AgKG'84/4 | reverse complement strand
CGCCACAGCCACAGCGGCCGGCTGCGGCCGCCTCGCCCGTCACGGTGGGCCCACCCGCCGCGGCGGCCCAGTCCTACCAACAACCGGCGGCCCGACCGTCGGCGCCACCGGCAGCTCCCACCGCGCCGGGGGAGGATGGTTGGAGCTCCCCCGGAGACGCCGGCTGGCGGGCCGCCGAGGCGTCGCGCCGTCCAACCACGGGTGGCACGACGCAGTCGGGCCTACCGGTACGAGTCCCCATGACCCATCTCGTGCCCGGCAGCGCCGAACCCGCGCCTCGCCGGCGTCCCGCCGAAACCCCGACCAGATCCCCGGAAGCCGTCGGTGGCCGGCTTGCCAGCTTCTACCAGGGCGTGCGGCAGGGACGTGATGTCGGAGTCGACACCACGAGAAATCCTCGACGTGACGCGCAGGAGGAACGGTGACACCCGTGAGTTCTGATGCCCAGAACCTCAACTGGTTGATCAACAACTTTGTCGACCGAGTCCCGGGTGTTGCACACACCGTGGTGGTGTCCGCCGACGGCCTTTTGTTGGCCGTCTCGGACGGTTTTCCACGTGATCGGGCCGACCAGCTCGCCGCGGTCGCCTCGGGCCTCGTGAGCCTGACCCAGGGCGCCGCGCGGGTCTTCGAGGCCGGCGCCGTAACCCAGACAGTCGTCGAGATGGAACACGGCTTTCTTTTCATCATGGCGATCAGCGACGGCGCGAGCATGGCGGTGCTGGCCGCACCGTCCTGCGACATCGGGCTCGTCGGGTACGAAATGGCACTGCTGGTCAGCCGGGCGAAGGATGTTCTTACCCCGGCGCTGCGCGCCGAGCTGCAGGGAACACTTCCGCGGTGACCGAGCGGAAGCACAGGGAGTCAGGGTGAGTATCGATCCCGAGAATGCGCCCGGTCCGGTCGTCCGTCCCTACGCGATGACCGGCGGGCGTACTCGGTCACGCTACGAGCTCGCCATTGAGGCACTCGTCTTCACGACGCCGCTCGGCGAGGAACGGGCCATCGGCCTCAACCTCGAGCAACAGACCATCGCCGCCATGTGCCGGCAGGTGCGATCCATCGCGGAGATCGCTGCCGGGCTCCGGGTGCCTCTGGGCGTAGCCCGCGTGCTGGTAGGCGACATGGCGGACGAAGGCTTCGTCCGCGTCCACCAGCAGCCTGACCGCGATGAGGCACCGGATCTCGCGTTGCTCGAAAGGGTTCTCAGTGGCCTTCGAAAGCTCTGACAACAGACGGGTCAACTCCTCCGTCGCCACGACCTCGGTCAAGATTGTGGTCGCGGGCGGCTTCGGCGCCGGAAAGACCACATTCGTGGGCTCGGTATCCGAAATCGTCCCGCTGCGCACCGAGGCCGTGATGACCGAGGCAGGCGCCCACGTGGACGACCTGACCCATCTCACCGACAAGACGACCACCACGGTCGCCATGGACTTCGGCCGAGTCTCCCTGGACGAGGATCTGATCCTCTACCTGTTCGGCACGCCAGGGCAGTACCGCTTCTGGTTCATGTGGGACGACATCGTGCGGGGCGCGATCGGCGCGATCGTGCTGGCGGACACCCGCCGGCTTGCCGACTGCTTCGCCGCCGTGGACTACTTCGAACAGCGACAGCTGCCGTTCGTCATCGGAGTGAACTGCTTCGGGTGAGTCCCACTGCGTGGTGTAGATCGGGAGCGGCTGGTTGATCGTCCGGGGTGCGGGTGTGTCGCTCCGAGAC
>NZ_JALKFU020001031.1 GCF_023242965.2 Frankia sp. AgKG'84/4 | reverse complement strand
GACCGGGAGCGACTCGCCCAGGTCGCCCTGCACGGCTCGGCGCGGCGCGGCGGCGTGGAACCGGCACAGGGATGAGGGTCCTCGTCGCCGGGCGCTGGTCGGGCGGCTACCTGGACGAGACCGCGACCGGCGGGCTCGTGCGGGTCCGGCCGACGGTCTGGATCACCCTGGGGCCGGCGGACGGGCAGTACTTCGTCCGCGCCGGCGGCTCCCGGGCGCTGGCCGCCTACACCCGGGAGTTCGGGGTACGCGCGGTGACCCGCAAGGCCGCGAGCCGGCTGCGGGAACGGGACCGCAACCGCCGCTACGTCGGGATCGGCCTGGGTGTGGTCCTCGACGCGGACTCGGGCACCGTCGACGGCGAGCGCGCCGTCCCGTTCGGGACCGGTGCGGCGGTCGCCTTCGTCGCGCCCTGTCATCCCGCCTGCATGGAGCGGGTCGTGCTCGATTCCCGCCTGCTGCGCACGCTCGCCCGCGGGCACCAGGCCCAGCCGGGACCGCTGGTCTACCGGGCCCGCCCGGCGAGCACCCCGCCCGACCTCGACGAGTCGCTCATCGGCTGGTCACCGCTGGCCGGCGCCGCCCTGGACCCGGCCGTCGTCGACCGGCTCGCCAGCTGGCTCGCCGCGGAGTGGCGGGGGCCGCGGCCCGACGACCGGCTGCTCGCCGGCCACAATCTGCTCGCCGGCCACAATCTGGTCACCACCCACGACCGCCGGCGGCCGACCCCGCCGGCGGGCAGCGGCCGTCCGACCGCCACGCTGTTCGGGCTCGGCCACTACGCCAAGACCCAGATCGTCCCGCACGTCCAGGACCAGCTGGACCTGCGGCGCGTGCACGAGATCGACCCGGTCCAGATCGGCGCGCGCCGCACCCACCGGTGGGCCTGGGACACTTCTCCCACGCCCCGCGACGACGAACCGACGGACGTCGTCCTCATCGCCGGCTACCACCACACCCACGCCCCGCTGGCCGTGGGCGCGCTGCGCCGCGGAGCGGTGGCCGTCGTGGAGAAGCCGGTGGTCACCACGCGGGAGGACCTCGACGAGCTGACGAAGCTCGTCGACACCGGTGGCCGGCTGTTCGCCTGCTACCAGCGGCGGCACGCGCCGATGAACGCCTGGCTGCGGACCGATCTCGGCCTGGACCGCGGCGGCGAGCCGATGCTCTACAGCGCGGTCGTGTTCGAGGAACCGCTACCGCGACGACACTGGTACCGGTGGCCGGCGTCGCGCACCCGGCTGGTGAGCAACGGCTGCCACTGGATCGACCATTTCCTGTGGCTGAACGACTTCGCGGCGGTGCGCCGCTCGACGGTCACCGCTGCCCGCGGCGGCACCTTCACCGTCTACGTCGAGCTCGCGAACGACGCGGTGCTGTCGCTGGTGCTGACCAGTGCCGGTGGCAGCCGCTACGGCCTGCGGGAACACACCGAGCTGCGGGCGAACGGCGTGACCGTGACCATCGTCGACGGCGCCCGCTACACGGCCGAGGCAGGCGCGCGGATCCTGCGCCGGCGCAGGGTGAACCGGCTCGACAGCTACCCGGCGATGTACGGCGACATCTGCGCCCGCATCGTCGCCGGCGATCCCGGGCAGGACGCCCGGGAGATCCGCGCGGTGGCGGCGCTGACCCTCGAGTTGGACGCGAGCGCCGCCGCTCAGGAGGCGGCCCGGTCGGCCGCCACCCGGTAGCCGCTGGGCCAGCGGCCCGCGCCGAGCAGCGG
>NZ_JALKFU020001030.1 GCF_023242965.2 Frankia sp. AgKG'84/4 | reverse complement strand
CACCCGGGCGGCGGCCCTCGGCGGTCCGGTCGGTTGACCGGCTCCCCGCCCGGCCCGGACGGCGGTGCGGCCGCCGAGGTGGTGGCGTTGGCCAGCGAACTCATCGCGATCGACACCACCAACCTCGGCGATCGGGACCTGCGCGGCACCGAACAGCCCGCAGCGGAGTACGTCGCCGCGAAACTCGCCGAGGCCGGCTACGAGCCGACGTACGTCGAATCCGGTGCCCGCGGCCGGGGAAACGTCGTCGCCCGGCTGGCGGGCGCGGACCCGTCCCGCGGCGCGCTGCTGGTGCACGGCCATCTCGACGTGGTCCCGGCGCAGGCCAGCGACTGGTCGGTGCACCCGTTCTCCGGGGAGGTCTCCGGCGGCTACGTCTGGGGGCGCGGTGCCGTCGACATGAAGGGCATGGTCGCGATGACCCTGGCCGTCGCCCGCCGGTTGCGCCGCGACGGCGTCGTCCCGCCGCGGGACCTGGTCTTCGCGTTCCTCGCCGACGAGGAGGCCGGTGGCCGACTCGGCGCCCGCTGGCTGGTGGACCATCGCCCGGAGCTCTTCGAGGGGGTGACCGAGGCGATCGGCGAGGTCGGCGGCTTCTCGGTCACCCTGCCGCGCCGGCACGCCGACACGTCGCAGCCCGCCGGTGAGGTCCGCGCCTACCTGGTGGAGGTCGCGGAGAAGGGTTCGATGCTGCTACGGCTGACCGCGCGCGGCACCGCCGGGCACGGCGCGATGGTGCACCGCGACAATCCGATCGCGACCCTCGCCGCCGCCGTCGCCCGACTGGCCGCGCACCGCTTCCCGGTGGTCCTGACCGACCCGGTCCGCGAGCTGCTCGCCGGCGTCGCGGAGCTGACCGGCGTGCCCTTCGACGAGCGCGACCCGCAGGGGGCGGTCGACCGGCTGGGGGATGTGTCCCGCCTGGTCGGCGCGTCACTGCGGGACACCGCCAATGTGACCCAGTTCGACGCGGGCTACCGGGCGAACGTCGTGCCCTCGGTCGCGACGGCGACGGTCGACTGCCGGCCCCTGCCAGGGCGTGAGGAGGCGTTCGCCCGCGAACTCGCCGAGGTGATCGGGCCCGGCGTCGACGCCGCATGGAGGTCGCTGCCCGCCGTGCGCACCCGTTTCGACGGGGTGCTGGTGGACGCGATGGCCCGGGCGATCGACGCCGAGGACCCGGGCGCGCGGTTGCTGCCCTACCTGCTTCCCGCGAGCACCGACGCGAAGTCCTTCGCCCGCCTCGGCATCCGCCACTTCGGCTTCGCCCCGCTGCGGCTGCCGCCCGAGCTGGACTTCACCCTGCTGTTCCACGGCGTCGACGAACGGGTCCCCGTCGACGCCCTCACGTTCGGCGCCCGCGTCCTCGACCGCCTGCTGCGCGACTGCTGAACCGCCTCCCCGCACCGACGCCTCCCCGCACCGACGCCGACCGGCCCGTCCGCCCCCGCCGTGTCTGCGGTGGGAGGACGGGCCGGCGGTGAAAAGACACCGGCCGGTGCGCCAGGGCCGGCGGGCGGCTCCGTGACGCTCGGACAGCGGGTGACGCTCGGACAGCGGGTGACGCTCGGACAGCGGGTGACGGTCGGACAGCGGGGGCACGGCGTCCGATCCTCCGTCGGCGGCCGCCGGCCTGCGGCGGCGGGTGCCGGCGCTACCGGCGACCGGTGCCGGCGGAGGACGATCCCCGACGCGGGACGAGCGTCGGACGGGGACAGCGCGCGCG
>NZ_JALKFU020001029.1 GCF_023242965.2 Frankia sp. AgKG'84/4 | reverse complement strand
CCCGGGTGCGGACCGCGGCCCGCACGCGCCGCCCGCCGCGGGTCGGCCTCGCGCTCGCCGTCGGAGTTCTGCTGCTCGTCGTCCTCGCCGCCGTCGCGCCCGCGGTGTTCTCCGGGCGCTCACCCACCAACACGGCGGCGGTGGACGCCCTGCGCGGGCCGAGCGGGGCCCACTGGTTCGGTACCGACCAGCTCGGCCGGGACGTGTTCACCCGGGTGGCGCACGGCGCCGGACGGTCGCTGTCGATCGGGTTGGGCGCCGCGGCGCTCGGCGTCGCCGGGGGCGCGCTGCTGGGACTGGCGGCGGCACTCGGCGGCCGGATCGTGGACACGGTGCTGATGCGGCTCGCCGACGTGCTGCTGGCGCTGCCACCGCTGCTGCTCGCCCTGCTCGCGATGACCGTGCTCGGCAACGGCGCGCTGAACCTGACCCTGGCCGTCGCGATCTCCAACGTGCCCGGCTACGCGCGGGTGGTGCGCTCGGAGGCCCTGGTGGTGCGGCGATCCGGCTACGTGGAGGCGGCCGTCGGCCTGGGCCTGCGCCGCCCGCTGCTCGTCGCGCGCCACATCCTGCCGAACACGCTGGGCCCCCTGCTGGTGGTGGCCACCCTCGGCTTCGGCACGACGCTGATCGCCGTGTCGGGCCTGAGCTTCCTCGGTTTCGGCACGGAGCCGCCCAACCCGGAGTGGGGCCTGATGCTGGCCGAGGGCCGCAACTACCTGTCCACCGCCTGGTGGGCCGGGGTGTTCCCGGGCGCGGCGATCACGGCGACGGTCATCGCGGTGAACGTCGTCGGGCGCGCCGCCCAGGCCCGCTACACGAGGAGAACCGCGACATGACCGACCTCGCTCAGGTGAGCGTCCCGACGGCGCCGCCCGTGGCCTCGCCGGGCGGCCCGGCGCTGGTCGTGGACGGGCTCAGCGTGACCTTCAGCGGCCGCGGCCGGCAGGTGCGCGCCGTGCGCGAGGTCTCGTTCACCCTCGCGCGCGGGGAGTGCCTGGCCATCGTCGGGGAGTCCGGATCGGGCAAGAGCGTCACCGCGCGGACCCTCGTCGGCCTGGCCGGCGAGCACGCGAGGGTCAGCGCCCGCCGGCTGAGCTTCGACGGGCAGGACCTGCTCGGAATGCGGGAGCCGGCGTGGCGGCGCCTGCGCGGCCGTCAGGTCGGGCTGGTCCTGCAGGACGCGCTGGTCTCCCTGGACCCGCTGCGCACGGCCGGGGCGGAGATCGCCGAGCCGCTGCGCACCCACCGGGTCGTACCCCGCGCCGAGCTCTACGACCGGGTCGTGCGCCTGCTCACCGACGTCGGCGTGCCCGAGCCGGAGCAGCGCGCCGAGCAGTACCCCCACCAGCTCTCCGGCGGCCTGCGCCAGCGCGCGCTGATCGCCTCCGCGCTCGCCGCCGGCCCGGAGCTGCTGATCGCCGACGAGCCGACCACCGCCCTCGACGTCACCGTGCAGGCCCAGGTGCTCGGGCTGCTGCGCGAACTGGCCGCCGACGGCATGTCGGTCCTGCTGATCAGCCACGATCTCGCGGTCGTCGCCGGCCAGGCCGACCGCATCATCGTGATGTACGCCGGTCTGGTCGTGGAGCAGGGACCGGCCCGCACAGTCCTCACTGAGCCGCGCCATCCCTACACCCAGGCCCTGCTCGCCGCCGTTCCCGGGGTGAGTCCCACTGCGTGGTGTAGATCGGGAGCGGCTGGTTGATCGTCCGGGGTGCGGGTGTGTCGCTCCGAGA
>NZ_JALKFU020001028.1 GCF_023242965.2 Frankia sp. AgKG'84/4 | reverse complement strand
CCGCCGCCCGGCGCGGCGGGTCGAGCTCGTCCGCGGTCCGGTCCGTGTGGTCCATCACGCCCATCTCTACTGCCCTCGGTCCGTCGGCTCGATCGTGAAGGACTTGGCGACGTCGCCGATCTGCTGCCCGTGCTGGGCGTAGCACAGCGACGAACACGCGAGTACGAGCTGGTAGAGCACGGTCTGTGCGGTGTCGAGCAGGCTCGTCTGGTCGATGGTGACCAGCCCGGCGTCGGTCCGGACCTGGTAGACGAGGTGCACGCCGTGCACGCCGTCCCTGCCTCGGACGGGGACATCCGCCAGCAGCAGGAAGTTCGGCGTCAGGCGGGCGCTGTATGGGTTCTCCCGGACCGCCTTCTCCTGGTCGGCCTCGGCGTCGTCGACGGCCACCACCAGGTTGCGCAGGGAGTTGGTCGACACCGCGTTCGCCTCCTCTGGCAGGAGGTGACGGACCTGCGCGAACCCCTTCGGCGCCAGGGCGTCCGGCACCAGCAACTGGCTGTCGTCGAACCGCGCCGCGGCGTCGATACCGACAACCCATTCACGCGACATCAGGCCCTGCAGCATCTCGGGACTGACGCTGCGCGCATCGATCCCGAACAGGGCCGGGCCGGGCATCTCCTGGTGGTTCCAGCTGTTCGGAACCCGTAGAAACACACCGTCCTTCTTGTTTGTCACATATTCGTAACTCGGCGAGCCGCAGCCACTGGCCAACAGCAGCACCGTCGTTACGGTGAGCGCCAGCAACGTGCTGGGCAGGGACTTTCGGCGCGGACTGACCGTCCGACGTCGAACCTCCACGGCAAACCTCCAGCCTCGCGAGGTCGAACCCATGGTGCGGCGTCGGGCCATGGTCCTTCACATTCTCGGGAAGTGTGACGCGAAATCAGGCCGGAGTTCGCAACAATTACCAGAAAGAGCGAGACACTTTACCCTCCGCAATCGCGAGCTGGCGCAACGCCCAACCCAGCGCCCACTGACGCGGGCGAGCGGGCGCCGTGCCCGCCCGGACGCCGGGCGGATGCCTGCCGGAGCACTACCCGGCCCCCGCGAGCCGAATCCGGCCCCCGGCACCGACGCGCCTGGTCACCCGTTGCGGGCGTCACCCGACCGGCCGTCAGTCCGGCCGGGTGACGCCCGCCCCGCTGGTCCATCACGGATGGTGCATCGCGCCACCGTCGCCGCACCCGGACAGCACAGTCCGGGCCACATCGGGACACCGGCCCGGCCGGCGCACGCAACCGACTGAGGCACACTGTCGCTATGGCGCACTATCGGCGTGGGCGAAAGGTTCCGGCCCTTCGTCCGACTCGCCGCCACTTCGTCGGCGGTGTGATGGTCGTCGCGGTCTTCGCCCTCGTGGGCCTCACCGCGTGGAACCCGGTCGCGGCCCTGCCCGCACTGGGCGTGATCATCGTGTTCGGCGTGGTCGACTGGGCGATCGTCACGGCCTCCCCCGGCGCGGGGGACCTGCCGTCCGGCCCGGCCGCCTTCGACGGCGACGAACCGGCCTGGGACGGCGGGCTCGACACCCCCACCCAGGTGCTGCCGCGCCTGACCTTCGGCTACGCCCGCGCGGTCCACCAGGGCGAGGAGTACGAGGAGCCGGATCAGGACGCCGTGCGCACGATGGCGATCGACATGCGGGGCTACCTGGACGAGGCGGGGCCCGGCCGGATGGGCTGACGCGCCGGGCGGGGTGTCAGCGTCCCGGCGGGCCCGGCCGGGCGGCCCAGCGC
>NZ_JALKFU020000087.1 GCF_023242965.2 Frankia sp. AgKG'84/4 | reverse complement strand
CGCGCCGACCAGGCGCCGCGACGGCGGCGGACCGCGGCGGCGATCTCGCCGGCGCCGGTCGCCGCGACGATCGTCAGCAGCGGAACGAGGAACAGGTTGGTCCGACAGGCGCCGAACGGCCAGTACCGCGCGCCGCTCGCCGCCAGGATGACCAGCTCCGCGCCGCCGAGCGCGATCAGCAGGGTCACGCCGTCCGGATGGCGGGCCAGCGCCCGGGCGCCGACGATCACGGCGATCGTGGTCGCGACGCCGAGAACCACCGTCAGCGACCGGTGGCCTTCGGTGAGGGAATGCGCCAGGTTCGGGTCATAGCGGTCGATGCCGGGAGGCGCGCCGCCGAGGATCGCCCGCGCCTGGTCGGCGGTGAAGCGCAGACCCCCGAGGATGCCTCGGCCGGCAAGGAACTGTCGGTCCCAGAACCGGCTCGCCCGCTGGCTGGACTGGTGCGTGATGAACAGCGCCGCGTGCGCTCCGGCGAGCAGCAGCGCGGGCGCCGCCTGCCAGGCCGCCCGCCGTCGCCGCACCAGATCACCTGCGGCCAGCGGGACCAGCAGGAACACCGCGGGCGTCGAGACCAGCGCCAACGCCCCGGCCGCCGTCCGGTTACGCAGCGGGGCGCCTGGCGCCGTCCACAGGGCGACCACGGCCAGGGAGACGACCGCTTCGAGAACGTACGGCTTGAGCTGCGTGCCCGAGTCGACCACGGTGGCGCTCAGCGCGACGGCAATGGCGGCGCCCGCGGCCGTGACCGGTGCGGTGAAGCGCCGGGCGGCCAGGAAGGTCGTCGCGGCGAGCACCGGCAGCCACAGCGCGGCGCCGGTCAGCCGCAACGACCAGGCATGCCAGCCCAGCACGTCGCCGGTCGCCCGGGTCAGCGCGATCGATCCCAGGGACGAGGGTGTGTTCGCCGAGCGCAGCTCCGGCCAGAAGTGCGCCCACGGCTCGCCGGCGAAGTGCGGCCGCCACAGCTCGTCGTACCAGAGCGGCCGGCCGATGCGGGCGTGCAGCGCGATCTCGACGGCACCGACGGCGGCGGCGAGCAGGAGGGCGAGGGCCAGGTCGCGTCGCGACTTGTCCACAGGTTGTCCACAGAGATTCGGTTCTCTGTGGACAACCTCGTCGATGGTGTTGATAGGACTAGTTCTGCTTGTAGTGCGCCAGGAACCGGTCGATGCGGCCGATGGCGTCGGTGAGTTCGTCGACCGTCGGCAGCGTCACGATCCGCACATGGTCGGGGCGCGGCCAGTTGAAGCCCGTGCCCTGGACGAGCAGGATCCGCTCGGCTGCGAGCAGGTCGAAGACGAAGCGCTCGTCGTCCGCGATCTGGTAGACCTGCGGATCGAGCCGGGGGAACACATAGAGCGCGCCGCGCGGCGTCACGCAGCTCACCCCGGGAATGTCGTTGAGCAGCCGGATCACCGCGTCCCGCTGTTCCCGCAGCCGGCCGCCGGGCAGGACGAGGTCGCCCGCGCCGCCGTCCTCGGCCAGCGCGGCCAGGGTGGCGAACTGGCCGGGCACGTTCGCGCACAGCCGCATGTTCGCGAGGATGTTCAGTCCCTCGATGTACGACGAGGCGTGCTCGCGCGGGCCTGAGAGCACCATCCAGCCGGCACGGAACCCGGCCAGCCGGTACGCCTTCGACAGCCCGTTGAACGTCACGCAGATCAGGTCCGGGGCCAGCGACGCGGTCGAGATGTGCTCGGCGTCGTCGTAGAGGATCCGGTCGTAGATCTCGTCGGAGAAGACCATCAGGTGGTGACGCCGGGCGACCTCGACGATCTCCTCGAGCGTCCGCCGGTCGTAGACGGCGCCGGTCGGGTTGTTCGGGTTGATCACGACGATCGCCCGGGTGCGCGCAGTGATCTTACGGGCGATGTCGGCCAGGTCCGGGGCCCAGTCAGCCGACTCGTCGCACAGGTAATGGACCACCCGGCCCCCGCACAGGCTCACCACGGCCGTCCACAGGGGATAGTCCGGCGCGGGCACCAGCACCTCGTCGCCGTTGTTCAGCAGCGCCTGCAGCGCCATCGAGATCATCTCGGAGACGCCGTTGCCGAGGTAGACGCTGTCCGGCGTGATCCCGCCGATGCCCTTGCGGGTGTGGTAGCGCACGACCGCCTCGCGCGCCGCGATCAGTCCCTTGGAGTCGCTGTATCCCTGTGCTCCCACCAGATTCGTCGCGACGGCCTCGAGTACCTCCGGCGGTGCGGAGAAGCCGAACGGCGCGGGGTTGCCGATGTTCAGCTTGAGGATGTGCGACCCGGCGGCTTCCAACCGCGTCGCCTCGTCGAGGACAGGCCCGCGGACGTCGTAACAGACGCCGGCGAGCTTGTCGGACTGGGAAAACTCCATCTACCCAGGGTAGGTGGCCCGTCCAGCGGGTTTCCGCCGGGCCGCCACCGGCGCGAGTGATTCACCTCGGGGGAGTGAGCGCAGGGCCAGCGAAACCATGAAGAACGCCGCCACGGTGAGCACGATCGCGCCACCCGCGGCGACGTTCCACTGCTCGCTCACCGTGAGCCCGATGACCCCCGAGGCGACGCCGATCGCCATCGACAGCGCGGTCATCGTCCCGGTCCGCGAGCACCAGAGCCGGGCCGTCGCCGCCGGCCCGGCGATCAGCGCCACCGCCATGATCGTGCCGACCGCGGGCAGTGATGTCACGACCGTCGCCTCGATCGCCAACAGCAGGACGAGGTCGAGGCGCCGCGCCGGGTAACCCGCGGCGGCGAGCGCGTCCGGGTCGAACGCTCCCAGGAGCAGTTCCTTGCGCAGCGCGACCAGGATGGCCAGCACGGCCGCGGTGGTCACCGCGCTGACCAGGATGTCGCCGGGCTGGACGGTCAGGATCGAGCCGACGAGGAACGCGGTGAGATCCCGGCTGAACCCGTCCTGCGTCGACAGCAGCGCCATCCCGAGCGCGAAGCCCCCGGACAGCACCACGGCTGTCACGCTGCTGGTCTCCCGTCCGCGCTCGGCTCCCCGCGGCCCGGTCAGCACCGCGACCACAGCCACCACCACCAGGCCGAACAGCCCCGCGCCGAGCACGAGCCCGAGGCCGAGCAGCGAGGCGAGGACCACGCCGGGGAACGTCGCGTGGGTCAGCGCCGAGGTCAGGAAGCTCAGTCGCCGCAGCACCACCTGGACGCCGACGGCGCCGCAGAGCACGCCGACCAGAACGACCTCGATCAGCGCCCGCCGCACGTATCCCTCGCCCAGCGAGGTGAACAGCGTCATCGCGGCACCTGGCCCGGCGGCGGCGACAGCCGGGTGAGCGCCCGCCGGACGCTCTGCCCCAGCGTCACCACGGCGTAGCAGGCGACCAGCACCAGGACGATCGTGGCGCCGGCGGCGAGGCGGACGCCGTGACCCCTCGAGGCCTCGAAGCTCACGGAGAGCCCGAGCCAGGCACCGAGCATTCCCAGGCCCGTCGCCACCGCGAGGATGACCCCGAGCCGGTCGGACAGCAGCCGGGCGGTCGCAGCCGGCACCACGAGCATCGCGATGACCAGCACGGTTCCGACGGCCTGCACCGCGGCGACCACGACCAGGGCGATGAGCATGTTGCCGACGAGGTCGAGCGCCGCGATGCGATAGCCCGCGGCGCGCGCCCCCTCGGGATCGAAGGCGCGCAGCAGCAACTCCTTGCCCAGCCCGACCAGCACGACGAAGGCCAGCACGGTCACCGCGCCGGTGACCATGATGTCGGTCGAGTCGACGGTGAGGATGTGGCCGAACAGGAACGCGGTGAGGTCCGCGGTGTAGGAACGCTCACGGGAGACCAGCACCACGCCGATCCCGAAGAACGCGGTGAGCAGCACCGCCAGCGCCGCGTCCTCGTTGACGCGGCGTGTCGCCGCGATCGCGGTGAACAGGCCGGCGGCGACGACCGCGCAGACCAGCGCGCCCGGCACGATTCCGGCGCGCCCCGAAACCAGGAACCCGACGACGACACCGGGAAACACCGTGTGCGTGATCGCGTCGGTGAGGAAGGCGAGCCGGCGCAGGAGCACGTAGACCCCGACGGCACCGCAGAGCGCGCCGAGTAGCACCGCCTCGATGAGCGCCCGCGCCAGGTAGGGCCGGCTGAACGGCGCGAACAATGTCTCGATCATGAGTGCGCGAGAATCAGCCCACGATCACCGAGCTCGAGCGCGGCGCCGCCATAGGCCGCCCGCAGCGTGTCCGGCGTGAGCACGGCATCCGGCGGGCCGAAGCCGAACTGGCGCCGGTTGAGCAGGCACACGCCGTCACAGCTGACCTGCGCGAGGCCCAGGTCGTGGGTGGACACGACGACGGCCGCGCCGCGTGCGGTGAGATCCCGGATCGCGCCGAGCAGGGCTTCCTGGGAGACCGCGTCGACCCCGTTGAACGGTTCGTCGAGAACGAGAACCGCCGGCTGCGCGGCGATCGCCCGCGCCAGCAGGACGCGCTGGCGCTGCCCACCAGAGAGCAGGCCGAAGCGATCCGCCGCCCGATGCTCCAGCCCGACTGCGGCGAGGGCCGCGGCGGCCGCGTCCCGATCGGCCCGCCCGGGCGGGCGCAGCCAGCCGATGCGCCGGTAGCGGCCCATCAGGACGACCTGGGCCACGGAAATCGGGAAGTCCGGGTCGAGGGTGTCCGCCTGCGGCACGTACGCGACCTGCCGGCGGGCCTCGGCGGGCCGGCGGTCCAGCACGGTGACGGAACCCGACACGACCGGCACCAGGCCGAGGACGGCTTTGATGAGCGTCGACTTGCCGGCGCCGTTCGGCCCCACCAACGCGACGATCTCGCCGGCGCGCACCGTGCCGTGAACGCGTTCGAGCGCGGCCGTTCGACCGTAGGCGATGGTGGCGTGGTCGAAGACAATCGCGGGCGACCCGGTTGGCTTCGACATGGACTAATTGAAAACGATTTTCGATCCCGGTGTCAAATGCGGCCGGTCCGATCACGTCAGGTTGTCGGCAGTGGCGTCACCCGCCACTCTGCGTGAGAAGCCGGCGCAGTTCCTGGCCGAGTGAACGAGGCTCGGTGAGCGGCTGCTCGAAGACGACCCGTACCTGCTCGGCGCCCTGCGTGGTCACCCGCCACAGGTCCAGGCCGCGGCGGTCCAGGCCGCTGACATGCGCGCCCGCCAGGTCCGTGGTCGCGACCTCGGCCGGCAGCCCGACGCTGGCGAGGTGACGCATCTGGTCGGCGTGCCGGGAGTTCAGATGCGCGATCAGCTCGGGGGCGTAGGCGCTGATGAGGTCCGGCTCGGCGAGGGCGTACGCGGTCAGGTCGATCCGCCGGCCCACCGCGGACGTCGACCACTTCTTCGGCCGGCAGTCCGACGGATAACACAGCATGACGTCGTCCACGGAGACCGCCAGCACGGAGAGGCCATCGATCATTCCGTCGATCGTGTCGACCGTGCGGCCCAGATCGGCGAGGCGGCGCAGGATCTGGTCCGTGGTGCCGGGCACGAGCCGCAGCGGGCCCGCGAGAATCAGCCGCTCGCCGAAGTGCCCGGGGACGTCGACCCAGCTTCGCCGGCCCTTGCGCGCGGCCTGCACGACGGGGCCGTCGGAGTTCGCCAGCAACATCGGCTCACCGCCGTCGTCGATCACTCCCATCCATCCCCGGGCCTGCTCGCGGGGCAGGGTCAGCAGCGCCGTGCGGCCACCGGCCAGCACTGTCCTGGCGCGCTGAGCCATCTCGATCATGTGCTCCTGGTGGGCGAGCGGTTTCACGGCGACCTCCTCGGCTTCAAGTAAGGCTTACTTAAGTCAGTTGCCAAGGGGAGGTCAAGCGATAGATGGCCTGAGTTGGCCGACCAGGCCCCGATGTGGTCCTGCTGTCCACGCAGTTCCCGCTCTGGGCCGACCGGGGTCTTATGGGCGGGGCAGGGCTCCTAGGCTGTCCTAGTCGACGGAAGTCTCGCCCTCGAGGAGGAGGTGCCGGTGATCTTCAAGACGGTTGGAGACGGTCGCCCGTACCCCGACCATGGCCTTGGTCAGCGGGACTGGGCCGCCATACCGCCCCGCCAGGTCCGGCTGGACCAGCTCGTCACGACCAAGCGCGTGCTCGCGCTCGACGTGTTGCTGGATGAGGACTCGACCTTCTACGGAGACCTCTTCCCGCACGTCGTCGAGTGGGCGGGCGCTCTCTACCTCGAGGACGGGCTGCACCGGGCCGTGCGGGCCGCGCTGCAGCAGCGCACGTCGATTCACGCCCGCGTGCACGTTCTCCTGGGTCCGGCGCTGAGCGACTCGGCTCAGTCCTTCTTCGCCAGGTAGGTCACGTAGGCGTCCTTCCCGACCTTCGCGAAGAGATATCGCGGGCAGTCGGACGTCGGCCGGTAGGCAGTGATCGGCCGAAAGACGGGTGAGCGCCGGACCGTCTTCAGTTGGCCACCGGCTGTTGTCACCGCCTCGCCGGAGGTGATGTCGGGCTGACGGGCACGCTCGTACCAGCCGCCGCAGTACTGAATCTCGTGCGGCCGTGAGGTCCAGGCCGGCGTATGGAAAAACCACAACAGGTAAGCCGTACGCATCAGTAGAACGAGTACAAAGATGATCAGCAGCGACCTGATCAGGTTCCCAGCCCGTCCGGACGCGAGGATGGGGCTCACAGAAACGGGAGCCTACGGGGATCCTGCCGTGCTGCGTGCATCCGCCCCCGTGTCTCGCCTGATGAGCGTGTCCTGCACCGCGCCGCGCGGTTGTCCGCCCGCTGGCGGTCGACGGCGCGGCGGTCGTCGCCCTGCGGAGTTCCCGGGTTCAGCCGCGCAGATAGGCCAGCACGGCCAGGACCCGGCGGTGATCGGTCGTGCTTTGTTCCAGGCACAGCTTGTTGAAGACGTTGGAGATGTGCTTCTCCACCGCGCCGGCGCTCACGACCAGGTGCGCCGCGATCGCCGTGTTCGAGCGTCCCTCCGCCATGAGGGTCAGCACCTCGCGTTCGCGCGGGGTCAGGGTGGCCATCGGATCGTCTCGCCGATTCCGGACGAGAAGCTGCGCGACCACCTCCGGATCCATGACGGTGCCCCCGGCGGCGACCCGGCGAACCGCATCGATGAACTCGCGCACATCGGCGACGCGATCCTTCAGGAGATATCCCACCGCGCCGGCGCCGTCGGCGAGGAGTTCCGCCGCGTACTGCTTCTCGACGTACTGGCTGAGAACCAGAACGGGAGAGCCGGCGACCTCGGAACGGGCCCGAATGGCGGCCCGCAGGCCCTCGTCCCGATGGGACGGCGGCATGCGCACGTCCACGACGGAGACGTCCGGACGGTGTTCCAGCACGGCGTCGACGAAGGTGGAACCGTCTCCGACGGAGGCGACGACCTCGCAGCCCGCGTCGGTGAGAAGGCGGCGCAGGCCCTCCCGCAGCAGTACCGAGTCCTCGGCGATGACAACACGCACAGTGAGCCAGCCCTTCCCGGCTCTGGGCGCCGAGGTCGGAGGAAGTCGACGCTACCGGTGGACGGCGGTCGATCGTCGGAAACCGGCCCCGTTCGCCGCCGTTGCGGTCGCGGCGGCCAACTGACGGATTGCCGACTGTCTGTCGAGGATGTGGCGGTTCCTCGACCTGGCGTGGCAAGCTTGCGCCCGTGGGCACGGACTGGTCGGTGAACGGGGGCACAGCTCGTCTCGGGCGAGCTGCCACCTTCTCCGCGTCGTCCGTCTGCCTGGCCGTGGTCGCGCACGTCGCGGGCGGAGCGGCCAGTCCCGGCCTCTGGGTGACGGCGGCCTCGTTTCTGCTGCTCACCAGGCTCGCGTTTGGTCTGGGCGGGCGTGAGCGGGGGCTGGCGACGCTGGTGAGCGCGGTCGGCGCGGCGCAGCTCGCGCTGCACGTGACCTTCCTGCTGGTGGAGCCACACGCGCACCTGGCGTGTCTGCGCTGCGCCGTGGACCGGTCATCGTTGATCGCGCACGCCGTGGCGGCCGTGGCCGTGGCGCTCTGTCTGCGCCGGGCCGAACGTCTCCTGTGGTCCGTTGCCCGGCTGCAGCCCGTGACGATCCTCGTCCGGCTGCTTCTTCCGGTGACCGAGTGGTCCGTTCCCGTGGTGCCGTCGGCTTTCCGGATCGCGTCGAGGCGCCGAGGGCCGCGCGCGCACACGCGGCCGATCGGGCGCTCGGCCCGCCGCCGTGGCCCGCCGCCACCGGTCTCACCGGAGATCGGCCGGGCGGCGATGGCTGTCGGCAGCCCCCGCGTGGCGTACTGACGCCCGCCCATCCCTCCGGTGCTCATGGGCCAGCGCCAATTTTCAGGTCCCGGTTCTCGGGACTGCGGAGGGGATCAACATGCGTCGGGTTTTTTCGCGCGCCGGAATTCTGGTGGCGGCCACGGGGGTCACCGTCGTGGCAACTGTTCTGCCGGCTTCAGCGCATGTCACGGTGCAGCCGTCAACGGCCGCCCCGGGCAGCTATTCCACGCTCGTGTTCAAGGTGCCGACCGAGAAGGATGACGCTTCGACCACCGGCCTCGACGTCCAGCTACCGACGGACAATCCGATCGCCTCGGTGTCGGTCCAGCCGAAGGCGGGCTGGACGTACAAGGTCACCAAGGCGAAGCCGTCGAAGCCACTGACCACCGATGACGGCGCGGTGGACGAGGTGGTCACCAGGATCACCTGGACGGCGGATCCGGGGAGCCCGGGCATCAAACCGGGTGAGTTCGACACGTTCACCGTCTCCGCCGGGCCGCTGCCCGAGAAGGCCGACTCCATCGCCTTCAAGGCGTTGCAGAACTACTCCAACGGAGATGTCGTCCGCTGGGTCGATGTTCCGCAGGCCGGCGCGGCCGAGCCCGAGCACCCGGCGCCCACGATCACGCTGACCTCGGCAACGGCGACCGCCGGCGCCGAGGCGGCGCACACGACGGGAACCGCGACCGCCGCCGCGGCACCGCAGGACAGCGATGACGGGACGGCCCGCACGCTCGGCACGGTCGGCATCGTCGTCGGCGCGCTGGGCCTGCTCGTCGGTGGGTTCGGGCTGGCCAGGGCGCGACGGCGGGCCTAAGCATCGTGAGAAGAGTCCTGGTGGTGGCCGTGGCGTTGATCGCCATGGCCGCCACCTCGGTCGGCCTCGGTCTGGGCGTGTCACCGGCGTCCGCGCACGCACTGCTGACGGGCACCGAGCCGGTCGACGGCGCGGCGCTGCGGACCGCCCCGGCCCGGGTGCTGCTCAGCTACAGCGAGTCGATCAGAGTGTCGGACGACTCGATCCGGGTCCTCGATGCCGCGGGCGCCAGGGTGGACGACGGGCACACGCGGCCCGGCGCGAAGGCGTCACAGGCGACCGTCGCACTCAAGCCCGGCCTGCCGACCGGCACCTACGTCGTCAGCTGGCGCGTGATCTCCGCGGACAGCCATCCGGTGTCGGGTGCCTTCGCGTTCGGCATCGGCGGGCCGCCCCAGGCCGGTGCGGCCCACGCCGAGGGCGACACGTCCGGTTCGCAGTCGGTGGGCCTGTTCTTCGGTGCCGCGCGGTTCGCGGGCTATGGGGGAATCGGGCTGCTGCTGGGCGCCTGCGTGTTCCTCACCCTGATCTGGCCGCGGGGCTTCCAGACGCGGGGCGCGGGACGCCTGCTGGCCGTTGGGTGGGCGATCGCGGCGGTGGCCGCGGTCGCCCAGCTCCTGTTGCAGGGCCCCTACGCCGCCGGGGTCGGCCTGACCGGGATCTTCCGCTGGTCGATTCTGTCGACGACGCTGGCGGACCGCTTCGGTCATCTGCTGCTGATCCGCCTGCTGGCACTGTGCCTCGCCGCACCGCTACTGCGCCGGGCCGTGCGGGTCGGGGCACCCGACCTGTGGCATCGGGGGGAGCTCGCCGCCCTCGGCCTCGCGATCGCGGTGACCTTGGCCGCGATCGGCCACGGCAGCGCCGGTGACCTCGTCGGGCTGGCCGTCGTCAGCCTGACGGTGCATGTGCTCGCCATGTCCGTCTGGATCGGGGGCCTGTCCGTCATCGCGGTGCTGCTCCTGCGGCAGGCGTCGGGCGCCGAGCTCGCCGTGGTACTGCCGCGATGGTCGAGGCTGGCCGCCGGCGCGGTCATCGCGATCGTGCTCAGCGGCCTGTTCCAGAGCTGGCGGGAGATCGGATCCCTGCCGGCCGCCGTGGACACCAGCTACGGCCGGATGCTCCTCTACAAGACCTGGTTCTTCCTGGGAATGATCGCGGTCGGCGGCCTGTCCCAGCAGTGGGTGCGGCGCCATTACCGGACGAAGAACGACGTCGCCGCCGCGGCGCCGGGGGCGGCGGCGCTCGCCGGACTGCGGCGCGGTGTCGTCGCCGAGCTCACCGCGGGCGCGGTGGTCCTCGGGCTGACCGCGGCCCTTGTGAACATGGTCCCCGGCCGGACCAGCTACGCACCGCCGTTCAGCGGGACGGCCTTCGCCGGGCCGATGACGGTGAAGGTGCGGGTCAGCCCGACCCGGGTCGGGGCGGAGTCCCTCGACGTGCGTGCCTGGGCGCCGACCGGCAAACCGCAGAAGCTCGTGGCGGCCAGCGCGGAGCTGTCCCTGCCCAGCGCCGATCTGGGGCCGTTCACGGTGCCGCTGGATCTTGCCGACACCGGCCACGCCCATTCCGACCGGCTCCAGCTGCCGCTGGACGGGAAGTGGCAGCTGCGGCTGACCTTGCGGCTCAACGACTTCGATCAGTACGTGACGACGCTCTTCTACACGGTCCGCTGACCCGTCGGCGCGTGCCGCCGCTCGTCAGACGAGCTGTGGGGCGGGGGTGGCCGGGGCCGTCGACTTGCCGGACTGCGTCGGAGTGGGGGCGGTGCCGCCGGTCGCGGGCGGCGCCGTCGTCTGCGCCGAGGTGGCGGAGCGGGTGACGGGGGCCGGCGGGGTCGTCGGCACCGTCGGCGTTGTCGGCAGCGGAGCGGCACTGGTCGGCGCGGGCGCTGTGGTCACCGGTGCGGTGACCGTCGGTGGGGCCGGCACGGTCGGGCCGGGCGTCCGGGTGGCCGGCGCGGACGAGGTCGGGGAGATCGGCGTCGCGGGAACGGTCGGCGTCACCGTGGTCGGTGCCGTCGTGGCCGGGGTGGAGGGCACGACGACGTGCTCTGCCGGGCTGGTCGGCGACTCCGACAGCGTCACTCGCGGGGCACTGGCCGGCTTCGCGACCGCGGGCTGGGTGCGGTGGACGTCCCGCGCGATCGGCTCGACGAGCCTCGGCTGCCTGGGCGCCCGCCCGTCCGGCGTGGCGGCTCGGCTGGTGAACGCTCCGGCGACCGTCGGGGTGATGGGTCGCGTCGCCAGATCGCGTCCGGTCGGGGCGGCCGGCGCCGTCGAGGGTCGCACCACGGCCTCGCTGGGCGCCGAGTGGACGATCGCCACCCCGGACTCCGACATGAGCTGTGGGTCGGCGGAGGGCCAGTTCATCGCCGCGGTCAGCCCCGCGGCGGCGACGATCATCGCCGCTGCGGCCGCCAGCGCCGGCCGGCCGCGCCACACCAGAGCGAGTCGGCCCTCCTCGACACCCACCGCGCCATCGCCGGCATCGGCATCCATCCGCATCAGCGGCAGTGCACGCACCGCGGCGGCAGGCACCCGCGTCGCCGCCTTGCTGTCGGCGAGTTCGACGTCGAGTTCGACGTCGAGGTCGTCACCCGCCGAGCCCGCCCGCGGTACGTCGCCGTCCGCGGCGGCGCCGGCAACCGCCGGCTGGGCCGCCATCCCCTTGACCAGGCTGATCTTGGGCGCCGGAGCCGGTTCCGGCGGGCTGGTGGGCACCGCGGCGGCCCGCGTGGTCGAGGCGGCGGACATGGCGGCTCGCCGGTTGGCCGCGGCCTCGGCGACGGCGGCGGCGCGGTCGAAGGTACGGGAGAGGCCGACCCGCAGGCTTGCCGGCGCTGGAACGACCGCACCGACCAGCAGCTCCTCGGGCCGCACCCCGTGGGGCACCGGAATGCTGCGGGCCTGGGGGGATCCGGACCAGGCCAGGGCGCTGCCGCGGGCGAGTTCCAGCAGCCAGGAACGCAGCCCGGCCGGGTTGCTCAACGGGTTGAGGCGGGTGCGCGCGACCAGGGCGAACGCCGTGCCGGCGGCCGCGCGAGCGACCGTCGGATCACCGAGGATCAGCAGACACATGGAGAAGACATCGTCCGCGTAAAGGTCGTACAGGTCGTCGAACGCCTGTCGATCACCACGGCGGACACGGGCCACGAGGTCCGCGTCGTCGTCCATAATCTCGCTTCTCCCGAGGACTAGCGGCGGGCCCGGATCGGGGTGGTGAGCCCAATGCTAGGAGCCCGTCCACGCTAGGGGGTGAACGTTGTGAGGAATTTGTTGTCGTCGATTCGACAGCCGGCTTTACTTGACTATGAAATGAAGCCGGGATCTTCCGTTAATTTCCGCTGTATGGCTGGTTTGTCGCGGAATGTGTCGCGCCGGCTGATGTGCTGTGCCGCTGGCACACTAGTCACAAGGGTAGCGGATGAATAGTCCGCCAGCGGGCGGCACGTGACTAGGAGGCGGATCGGGCGGAACCAGCGTTTCGCGCGACCACGGCTATTCGCGACTGCGCACCGGATGGCGCCACGATTGCCCGGCGACCGGCATGTCGGCGGCCAATCCGGTACGACGGCGGCCGGATCAGGACGTCGGTGGCTGCAGCGCGAGCCTGGCCTTGACGGTGCTGGTCTGGCCGTCGCGGCTGTAGGTCACCTCGACCTCGTCTCCGATGGCGTGCGAGCGCACCGCCGCGATCAGGGAGTCGACATCGTTGACGGCGCGATCCCCCAGCTTCGTGATCACGTCGCCGGCGCGCAGGCCGGCGCTCTGGGCGGGGCCGCCCGCGACCATGGAACGAATCTGCGCGCCGGTGCCGCTGGATGCCGTCGAGCGGGCGTTCTCGTTGGCGGTCGACGCGGAGACACCCAGGTAAGGATGGGTGGCCTTGCCGGAAGTGATCAGTTGGGTCGCGACCGACTCGGCGTAGTCCCCGGGGATCGCGAAGCCAACGCCGATGTTGCCGGACTGCTGGGTGCCACCGAAGGGGCTGCCGCCGCCGCCGACCGTCGCGATCGCGCTGTTCACGCCGACGATCTCGCCGCGGCTGTTGACCAGCGGGCCGCCGGAGTTACCCGGGTTGATCGGCGCGTCGGTCTGGATCGCGTCGAGCACGGTGTTCTGCTGGTCCTGGACGGTGGAGTCGCCGGTGCGCACCGGGCGGTGCAGGGCGCTGACGATGCCGGAGGTCACCGTGCCGTTCAGGCCGAGCGGGCTGCCGACCGCGACCACCAGTTCGCCGATGTTCAGGGCGTCCGAGTTGCCGAACGTCGCCGCCGTCAGGCCGGATGCGTTGATCTTGATGACGGCCAGGTCGGAACTCGGGTCGGTCCCGACGACCTGCGCGTCGAAGGTGCGGCCGTCCTGCAGGGTGACGGTCAGCGAGCCGCCGCCCGAGGCGCCGGAGACGACGTGGTTGTTGGTCAGGATGTGCCCGTCCGACCGGATGATCATTCCGGAGCCGGTGCCGGACTCGCTGCTGGACTCCTCGGAGATGGTCACCACGCTCGGCAGGATCTTCTTCGCCGCCGCTGACACGGTGTCGGCCGCCGCCGGCGACGTCCCGCCGGCGGTGGAGCTGCTGCGTTCCAGCCCGGCGGTGGTCACGACCGTGTTGCCGTTGTCGTTACCGGCGACGAGAGCACCGACGCCGCCGCCGATTCCGGCCGACACCAGGGCGACCGCGAGTCCGGCGGCCACCACCCGCCGCCGCCGCCGAGCCACCGTGGCGC
>NZ_JALKFU020001027.1 GCF_023242965.2 Frankia sp. AgKG'84/4 | reverse complement strand
CCCAAGCCCTGCTCGCCGACGGCCTCCGGGTCGCCCGCCACGCCGACGAGGGGCTGTACCTGGTCGACTGGCCGGCGGTGCCGCACACCGGGACGGATTCGGGCGGCGCGCGAGCACGCGACGCGGAGCTGGACGGCGCGGGTTCGACGTATGGCGACCGCGTCGTCCTCGGCGACGCGGCGGCGTTCGGCCTGCCGGCCGCCGGTGATCTGGCAGCCCTGCGGGCCACGGTCGACGCCGGTGGGCGCGTGCCGACCCTCGTGGTCCACCAGCACCGTTCCACGCCGGCCGGATCGGCTGACGGACCGGTGGACGGGCCGGTCGAGGCCGCGCACGCCACCGCGCGGGACCTGCTGCGGCTGCTGCGCGACTGGCTGGCCGACGAGCGGTTCGCCGCGTCCCGACTCGTGGTCGTGACCGAGCGGGCCGTGGCCACCGGGCCGGGTGAGGACGTCGAGGATCTCGCCGCCGCGGGCGGCTGGGGGCTGGTCCGCAGCGCCCACACCGAGAATCCCGCCCGGGTGGCGCTGCTCGACGTCGACGGCCGGTCCACCTCGCGGGAGGCGGTCACCGCGGCCCTCGCGCTGCTCGCCGCCTCCCCTGCCGCGCACAGCGAGCTGGCGGTACGCGACGGGGAGATCCGCCGGCCGCTGCTGGCACCGCTGAGCGCGACACCGAGGCTGGTCGTGCCCGCGGGCACCGAGCCGTGGCGGCTCGACGTGACCAGCGCCGGCTCGCTGGACGACCTCGCGCTGCTGCCCGAACCGGCCGCGCGGCGCACGCTGGGCCCCGGCGAGGTGCGGGTCGCCCTGCGCGCGGCGGGGCTGAACTTCCGGGACGTGCTGATCGGCCTGGGGATGTACCCGGGTGGGGCCCGCATCGGCGCGGAAGGCGCCGGGGTGGTCGTCGAGGTCGGTGCGGACGTCACCGACCTCGTGCCGGGAGACCGGGTGATGGGCCTGGTCCAGGGCACGCTCGGCCCGCTGGCGGTGACCGACCGCCGGCTGGTGACGGCGATCCCGCCGGGCTGGTCGTTCGGGCAGGCCGCCGGCGTGCCGGTCGCGTTCCTCACCGCCTACCACGGCCTGGTCGGCCTCGGTGGGCTGCGCGCCGGTGAGTCCGTGCTGATCCACGCCGCCACCGGCGGGGTCGGCCAGGCGGCGGTGCAGCTCGCGCGGCAGCTCGGTGCCGAGGTCTTCGGCACCGCCAGCCCGGCGAAGTGGCCGGTGCTGCGACGCCAGGGCCTCGACGAGGCGCACCTCGGTTCGTCGCGGACGCTGGAGTTCGCCGACCTCGTCCGGGCCACCACCGGCGGGCGGGGCGTCGACGTGGTGCTCAACGCGCTGGCCGGCGAGTTCACCGACGCGTCGCTGGGCCTGCTCGGTGCCGGTGGGCGGTTCGTCGAGATGGGCAAGACCGACCAGCGCGAGCCGGACGCCGTCGCGGCACGCTGGCCCGGCGTGACCTACCAGGCGTTCGACCTGTTCGACGTCGACCCAGCGCGGATCGCCGTGATGCTCGCCGACCTCGCGACCCTGTTCGCCCGAGGCGCGCTGCGGCCACTGCCGACGACCGCCTGGGACATCCGGCACGCCCCCCAGGCGCTGCGCCAGCTCAGCCTCGCCCGGCACACCGGCAAGCTGGTCCTCACGCTGCCGACGCCGCTGGACCCGGCGGGCACGGTGCTGGTGACCGGCGGCACGGGCGCGCTCGGCGCGCTGACGGCCCGCCGGCTCGTCACCCAC
>NZ_JALKFU020001026.1 GCF_023242965.2 Frankia sp. AgKG'84/4 | reverse complement strand
CCGCGGCCGGGCTGCTCGGCGCCGGGGGCAGCAGCGCGCGGTGCAGATGGTCGGCGAGTGCTTCCGGGGTCGGCAGGTCGAACAGCAGCGTGGCCGGCAGGGCCAGCCCGGTGCGCGCGGCGAGGTCGACGCGCAGCCGCTCGGCGATGTCCCGGTAGACGCCGAGCGCGCGCCACGGCGCCCGGGGGTCGACGCGGCCCGCCCGGCCCGTCACGGCGCTCACGCGGGCGGCGATGTCGTCGATCAGCAGGTCACGCCGGGCCGCGGCGGGTGTCGCGGCCAGGCGGGAGCGCCAGGCCTGTCCGGGCGCGGCCTGTCCGGTCGCGTGGGCACGGCGGCCCGAGGCTTGGCGCGTATCGCGCATGCGTACTCCCACGGTGCTCGGGAACAGGGCAACGACGGCCGGCGACGGTCGGCGTCCGCATGCGGTCGGGGCGGCGACCGAGGCGCGGACGTGTCGGGCACGGCGAGGTGTCCGTGCCCGCGCAACGGCGACGCGCCTGCCGCCGGGGTGCAGCACTACTCGGGAGAAGCAAGATGATCATCCTGGCTGCATGGGGGCATCCTGCCCGACGCCGGCCGGGGCCGACAAACGCCGCTGGCGCGTCCGTGCCGGCGCCTTTTGGGGGTCGGTTCACGTCCACGCAGGTCCCCCAGGTCGTTCCCGGACGCCATGTCAGGATGGTCACGCCGAGGCGCTCGCGGGGGCATACCCGCTCGGGCGGTCACCGGCCACCTTTCGCCCGGCGCCGCCGGGCAGCCCCCGCGACGAGGAGGACTCACCCGCTTGAGCACCGTCACGCATCTCAACCCGCCCGGGCTGCACACCTCCCCGGCCTACTCGCAGGCGACGATCGCGGCCGCCGGGCGCACCCTCTACGTCGGCGGGCAGAACGGCACCGACGGCGAGGGCCGGATCAGCGGGGGGATCGCCGAGCAGTCCCGCCAGGCGCTGCGCAACGTCCTGACCCTGCTCGAAGCCGCCGGCGCCGGCCCGGAACATGTCGCGAAGCTGACCATCTACCTCGCCGCCGGCGTCGACCCCGCCGCCGCCTACGCGGCGTCCGCGCAGGTCTGGGGCCCGCATCCGACCGCCGTCACCGTCCTGCTGGTCGCCGCCCTCGGCCGCCCCGAGGCCCTCGTGGAGATCGAGGCCGTCGCGGCACTGGGCTGAACCCGGCGGCGCTCAGCCGACGGGGTGGCCGTCCTGCAGGTAGATGGCCTGGCCCTCGTCACGGGCGGCGAGGGCAGCGGCCACCCGGCGGGCCAGGCGGGGTTCCAGGAATCCGGCGAGGCGCCGCGCCGCGACGAACGCCCAGTCGGACAGCTCCTCGGCGGGCAGCCGGATGCCGGCGGCCTGCGCGGATGTGATCAGGCCGCCGTCGTAGACGACGGTGATGCCCTCCGTGCGCTCCCACGACGGCGATACCCAGTCCAGCGCGAGCAGCCGGCCCGGGGCGCGGTCCAGGCCGAGTTCCTCACCGACCTCGCGGCGCGCCGCCGCGTACGGGGACTCGTCCTGTTCGACGACCCCGCCGGGCAGGTCCCAGCCTGGCCGGTAGTTCGGGCAGACGAGCAGAACCTTCACCTCGTCGTCGGCCCGCGCGTCGTCGGCCCGCGCGTCGTCGGCCCGCGCGTCGTCGGCCCGCGCGTCGTCGGCCTGGTGGAGGAGGACGCACGCCGCGCTCATCCGTTTGCGGGGTAGCCCCCGTTGCCATCGCAGGCGGGCTGCGGCCGCGTCCGCCTGGGG
>NZ_JALKFU020001025.1 GCF_023242965.2 Frankia sp. AgKG'84/4 | reverse complement strand
CCCGGCGGGCGGGACGTGGCGCAGCCGGCCGTGCGCCACCGCGATGCCGGCGACCCGGTCCGCGCGCTCCGGGTCGGCGACGTAGCTGGTCAGACCGTCCGCGTCGACCTCCTTGAAGGAGAACGGGACGGTGATCAGGCGCCCGTCGAACTCGGGGATCGCGACCTGGGTGGCGGCGTCGAGGGGAGTCAGTCCCTCGTCGGACTCCGCCCACGTCGACCGGCTGCTGGTCAGGCACAGCCCCTGCAGGATCGGGATGTCCAGCCCGGCCAGGGCGCCGACGTCCCACGCCTCGTCGTCACCACCGGCGCCGACGTTCGCCGGTTGGCTGCCGCCGGCGGCGAGCACCGTGACGACCAGGGTGTCGACCCGGCCGAGGATGGCGAGCAGCGCCGGCTCGGCGGCGCGCAGCGACGCGCAGTACACCGCCAGCGCCGTCCCGCCGGCCCGCTCGACCGCGGCGCACAGCGCCTCGACGAACGCCGTGTTCCCGGCGACGTGATGCGCCCGGTAGTACAGGACGCCGATCACCGGCGCCGGCCCGTCCACCGGCGCCGGCCCGTCCACCGGCTCTGTCGCCGTGGCGCGGGCAGGGCGTTCCAGCACGCCCCAGCTCGGGGTGCTCACCGGCGGGGCGAAGCCGCCGCCGGTGAGCAGCAGCGTGTCGGCGAGGAAACGATGCAGCTCACGCAGGTTCGCCGGGCCGCCTTCGGCGAGGTAGGCGTGTGCCTCGGCGCACAGTCCGGCGGGCACGGTGGAGATC
This sequence comes from Frankia sp. AgKG'84/4, assembly GCF_023242965.2. GTDB lineage: Bacteria > Actinomycetota > Actinomycetes > Frankiales > Frankiaceae > Frankia. Next base: position 993 of record NZ_JALKFU020001025.1, on the reverse strand, counting down.
GCCATCAGCTCCGGGTCGGGCGTCCGCTCGCCGCCGAGGACGACCACCGGGCGCGGACCGGCGAGCAGTGCGTCCAGGCCGTCCTCCCACATCCTCCTTCCGCCGAGGATGCGCACAACGACGACGTCGACACCGTCGGTCAGCTCGGGCAGGTCGGCGACGTCGAGCCGGGCCGGGTTGGCGAGCCGGTAGCGGGCGTCACTGCCCCGCGCGGACAGCAGGTCGGTGTCCGAGGTCGACAGCAGAAGGACGGTCACGTCGAGGCCGTCTGGGTGGTTCAGGTCATCGTGAGCCGAATCGGGGCGCGCGGGGGTCATCGAGTTGCCTCTCCCGGAGATCCTCGTCCCCGTGTCAGCCAGGCGTGGTCGACGGCGAGCCGAGTCTCCCGGCTTGCGGGTACGCGCCGACGGCCCTGGGGCGGGCCGGTGACGCACGCTCGCCCCGGCCTTCCCGGCTCGGGCATCCGCGCCCGTGCCCGTGGCCGTGCCTGGGGTCTGCTTCCCGGTGACGGTGGCGGGACCGCGCCGGATTCGCACCGGACTTCCTCGCCGCTCGCCGTTCGTGGCCGCCTCACCATCGCAGAAAATCGCCCGCGACTGTCAAGGAATCCCCTTCGTCGACTCCGCCGCGGCTCCTCGGCGGCGTCCGCAACCCCCGCGACCTCCCGCTTCTTCGTCACGCACAGTTAAGTGGAACGCGGCGACCCGCCGCGCCGGCGCTGAGAGCGGCCGACACCGTCGGAGCCGACCGGTACCGACGGCACACCGGGCGTCGGCTCGACCGCCCGCGGTCAGGGTGGCACGCGTCGGCCCGCCGGGATCGTGGCGAGGTGTCCAGATCAACCGGCGCCCACCAGAACGGGCGCATATGCTCCGCCGGTGCCCACCAGCCCGCGGGAGCGTGCCCGTGATGCCTGCCCTGGGGTGCTGCGAACGCATCCGGCGGCCGACGGCGCCCTCGCGCGGCTGCGGCTGCCCGGCGGTGGGCTGGCCC
>NZ_JALKFU020001024.1 GCF_023242965.2 Frankia sp. AgKG'84/4 | reverse complement strand
CGCGCACCCCCCCCCGGGGCGGGGGCGTAAAAACACACCCCCCCCGCGCCCCCCCGGCGGGTGCGGGGGGGGGGCGGGCGCGGCGGCGAGCGGTAGCGTCAGGGAGCTACCAGCGGTGGTGACTAGTAGCGGTAGTGGTCCGCCTTGTAGGGGCCCTCGACCGGGACGCCGATGTAGTCGGCCTGCTGCTTGGTGAGCTCGGTGAGCTTGACGCCGAGCGCGCTGAGGTGCAGCCGGGCGACCTTCTCGTCGAGGTGCTTGGGCAGCACGTAGACGCCGACCGGGTAGGCCTCGGTCTTGGTGAACAGCTCGATCTGGGCGATCACCTGGTTGGTGAAGCTGTTCGACATCACGAAGCTCGGGTGGCCGGTGGCGCAGCCGAGGTTCATCAGCCGGCCCTCGGCGAGCACGATGATGGAGTGCCCGTCCGGGAAGACCCACTCGTCGACCTGCGGCTTGATGTTGATCTTCTCGATGCCCGGGGTCTTCGTCAGGCCGGCGATGTCGATCTCGTTGTCGAAGTGCCCGATGTTGGACACGATCGCCTGGTGCTTCATCGCGGCCATGTGGTCGGCACGGATGATGTTGAAGTTGCCGGTCGTCGTGACGAAGATGTCGACGATCCCGACGACCTCCTCCAGGGTGGTGACCTGGAAGCCGTCCATGGCCGCCTGCAGGGCGCAGATCGGGTCGACCTCGGTGACGATGACCCGGGCGCCCTGACCGCGCAGTGCGTCCGCGCAGCCCTTGCCGACGTCGCCGTAGCCGGCCACGAGGGCGATCTTGCCGCCGATGAGGACGTCGGTCGCGCGGTTGAGGCCGTCGATGACGGAGTGCCGGCAGCCGTACTTGTTGTCGAACTTCGACTTCGTCACCGAGTCGTTGACGTTGATCGCCGGGAAGGCGAGCGTGCCGGCCTTGGCCATCTCGTAGAGACGGTGCACGCCGGTCGTGGTCTCCTCGGTCACGCCCTTGACGGAGTTAGCCGTCTCGGTCCAGCGGCCGGGACGCTCGGCGATGGTGCGCCGCAGCGTGTCAAGGATGATCGCGTACTCCTCGACGTCCGAGGGGTCCGTCGCGGGAACCGCGCCGGCCGCCTCGAACTGCGCGCCCTTGTGGACGAGCAGGGTCGCGTCGCCGCCGTCGTCCAGGATCATGTTCGGGGCGCCGCCGTCCGGCCAGGCCAGTGCCTGGTCCGTGCACCACCAGTACTCCTCCAGCGTCTCGCCCTTCCAGGCGAAGACCGGCACGCCCTGCGGGTCGTCCTTGGTCCCGTTCGGGCCGATGACGATCGCGGCGGCGGCGTGGTCCTGCGTGGAGAAGATGTTGCACGAGACCCAGCGGACGTCGGCGCCGAGCGCCACCAGGGTCTCGATCAGCACGGCGGTCTGGATCGTCATGTGCAGGGAGCCCATGATCCGCGCGCCCTTGAGCGGCTGGCTGGCGGCGTACTCCGCGCGGGTGGCCATCAGGCCGGGCATCTCGTGCTCGGCGAGCCGGATCTCCTTGCGGCCGAACTCGGCCAGCGCCAGGTCCGCGACCTTGAACTCGAAACTCATTCTTCTCCTTCGACGCTCGGGCGGCTGCCGAGCCTGGGTGGCGGGTGCCTCGTCCCGGGAACCACCCGCCGACGGCGGTGGCCGTTGCTGCGCCAACCCCGGGACACGCGTCCCTGAGCGTGCCACATACCGGCCCCGGAACGAAGACCGGTCCGGGCGCGCGAGGGCGCCGGCCGGCCCCCGCCGGCCGGCACCGGGG
>NZ_JALKFU020001023.1 GCF_023242965.2 Frankia sp. AgKG'84/4 | reverse complement strand
GATCATGACCAGGCCAAGGCCGTTGAGAGCGACGACGACCGGCAGCAGCACCGGGTCCGCCGCCGGGGCGAACCGGCCACGCCGCGGGCCCGCAGGGTGGCCACCCGAGGGGAGTCCTCGGCGTCGCTGCCGCTGACCGTTCCGCCGCCGGCAAGGTGGATCTGGGCCAGGGGCGACAGGCCGGCGCCGCCGATCCCGAGGAAGTGGACGTGCTGGGTGCGCTGACGGGTCACGGGGGCAGTACACCATTCCCCGTTGCCGTCCCGGCGGTCCGCCTTGATCGCGTCTGGCGGCCGGGGGTGGAGCGGGCCACCCGGGGGTGCCCGGCGCCCGGCTGGGCGGGCCCGACGGGGGCCGGGCGACGGGTCGCGGCGCCGCTGTGGTCTCCTGGGCTGGCGGGCCGCGTGGACTGGCCGGAGGGAGAGCTAGGACACGAAGCGGGATGACGCGCCGCGAGCTTCCTTGACCACCGCCTAAGCCGTGCCTACTGTCCGATCCACAGTCGGAAGTTGACATAACTGTAACCGTCTAGCTGACGGTGAAGGTTGAGGCTCTGGCTGCTTCCCCCCGCTCGCCGCGCGGTTGCGCAATGTCCCGCGGTGCCGCAGGGGGCGGGGTAAACCCCCGTCCGACCACCGACGCCGCTGGAGGACCGACACCGCATGGCTGCCCCACAGAACTATCTCGCGGTCATCAAGGTCGTCGGGATCGGTGGTGGTGGCGTCAACGCCGTCAACCGGATGATCGAAGTCGGTCTCAAGGGCGTCGAGTTCATCGCCATCAATACCGACGCACAGGCGTTGCTCATGAGCGACGCCGACGTCAAGCTCGACGTCGGCCGTGAGCTGACCCGGGGACTCGGCGCGGGCGCCGATCCCGAGGTCGGCCGCCAGGCCGCCGAGGACCACCGTGAGGAGATCGAGGAGGTCCTCAAGGGGGCCGACATGGTCTTCGTCACCGCCGGCGAGGGCGGCGGCACCGGCACCGGCGGAGCGCCGGTCGTCGCCAACGTGGCCCGCTCGCTCGGCGCTCTCACCATCGGTGTCGTCACCCGTCCGTTCACCTTCGAGGGCCGCCGGCGCGCGACCCAGGCGGACACCGGCATCGACACCCTGCGCAATGAAGTCGACACGCTCATCGTCATCCCGAACGATCGCCTGCTGGCGATGACGGACCGGGACATCAGCGTTCTCGACGCCTTCCGCAGCGCCGACCAGGTGCTGCTCTCCGGTGTGCAGGGCATCACCGACCTGATCACCACCCCGGGTCTGATCAACCTCGACTTCGCCGACGTGAAGACGGTGATGTCGCACGCGGGCAGCGCGCTGATGGGTATCGGCCGGGCCCGCGGGGACGACCGTGCCACGGTCGCGGCCGAACAGGCGATCGCCTCCCCGCTGCTGGAGGCGAGCATGGACGGCGCCCAGGGCGTGCTGCTGAACATCTCCGGCGGCTCCGACCTGGGACTGTTCGAGATCAACGCGGCCGCCGAGCTGGTCGCCGACGCGGCCCATCCAGAGGCGAACATCATCTTTGGTGCGGTCATCGACGACGCGCTCGGGGACGAGGTCCGGGTGACCGTCATCGCCGCGGGCTTCGACACCGTCCAGGATCGACGAACGCGCACGCTCAACGCCTCGCAGCGAAGGCCGACGTCCCCGAACGCGCCGGTCACGCCGGCGCAGGGGACGGGGCTGGGCGGCGCTGCCACGCCTCTGAGACCAAGGTGCCGCGAGGCCCACACAGCGCCGCCCAGCCC
>NZ_JALKFU020001022.1 GCF_023242965.2 Frankia sp. AgKG'84/4 | reverse complement strand
GATCGCCGCGGCGCTGGGCGCGGCCCGCCCGCGCAGCCGCTGGCGGATGGAGGTCGTCCCGACCCGCGCCGGCGTGGTGGTCGTCAACGATGCGTACAACGCGAACCCGGAGTCGATGCGCGCGGCGCTGACCGCGCTGGTCGCCATGCGGGGAACGGGCCGGGCGATCGCGGTGCTCGGCGGGATGGCCGAGCTCGGCGACGACGCGGACGAGGCGCACGACGCCCTCGGCCGACTCGCCGTGGATCTCGGGGTGGACCTGGTCGTCGCGGTCGGCCCGGCGGCCCGCGCGGTGCATCTCGCCGCCTCCCGGGAAGGCTCCCCCGACGGCGGCTCGCAGTGGGTGGCCGACACCGGTGAAGCGGTGGCGGCGGTGGTGGCGCTCGCCCGGCCGGACGACGTGGTGCTGGTCAAGGCCAGCCGCGCGTTCGGCCTGGAGCGGGTCGCCGAGGACGTGGTGGCGAAGTTCGGCGTCGCGGGCGCCGGGATCGAGGGGACATGAGGACGGACGGCTGGCACAACGGACCCGTGCGGGTGACCCACGGGTGAGAGGCGTCCTGATCGCGGCCATGGTCGCGTTGATCGTTTCGTTGCTCGGGACGCCCTGGGTGATCCGGTTCTTCCGCCGGCAGGGCTATGGGCAGGAAATCCGCGAGGATGGCCCGTCCAGCCACCTGACCAAGCGCGGTACGCCCACCATGGGCGGTACCGTGATCATTATCGCGACGCTGGTCGGCTACTTCCTGGCGCACCTGGTGACCGGGATCGGCTTCACCGCGTCGGGTCTGCTGGTGCTGCTGGTGATGACCGGCCTCGGGATCGTCGGCTTCCTCGACGACTACATCAAGATCCGGAAGCAGCGTAGCCTCGGGCTCACCGCGCGGATGAAGTTCGCCGGGCAGGCCGCGGTCGCGCTCGCCTTCGGGCTGCTCGCGGTCCGGTTCAAGAACCAGGCCGGGCTGCTGCCGGGGTCGACGTACATCTCGATCGTGCGCGACACCGGGTTCACCGTCGGCATCTTCGGCTTCCCACTGCTCGCCTGGATCATCATCGCGGCGACGTCGAACGCGGTGAACCTCACCGACGGCCTCGACGGCCTCGCCGCCGGCACCTCGGCGATGGTGTTCGGCGCGTACGTCGTCATCTCGTTCTGGCAGTTCGGCAACCAGTGCGGGGTCACCGGCAGCCAGGACGGCTGCTACTTCGTGCGGGACCCGCTGGACATCGCGCTGGTCGCGGCGGCGGCGATGGGAGCCTGTTTCGGCTTCCTGTGGTGGAACGCGAGTCCAGCGAAGATCTTCATGGGGGACACCGGGTCGCTCGCGCTCGGTGGCGCCTTCGCCAGCATCGCCATCGTCAGCCGCACCGAGCTGCTGCTGGTCGTGCTCGGCGGCCTGTTCGTCATCGAGACCCTCTCGGTCATGATCCAGGTCGCCTTCTTCAAGGCGACGAAGAAACGCGTGTTCAACATGGCCCCGATCCACCACCACTTCGAACTCGCCGAATGGCCCGAGATCACGGTGATCATCCGGTTCTGGATCGTGTCGGGCCTCGCGGTGGCCTTCGGACTCGGCCTGTTCTACGCGGAGTTCATCAACCACGGAGGTTCGTAGGGCATGGCGCCGGACCAGAGGACCCCGGACGTCGCTGGCGGGGACCGGGCTGGCGGGGACCGGGCTGGCGGGGACTGGGCTGGCGCGGCGGTGCTCGTCGTCGGCGTCGGGGTTTCCGGTGCGGCGGCGGCGCGGGCCCTGCTCGCC
>NZ_JALKFU020001021.1 GCF_023242965.2 Frankia sp. AgKG'84/4 | reverse complement strand
CGGCACGCCGGTCGTTGCTGGGAGGGCCGTGCTCGCCCGCGCGGCGAAGGGCGCCGGGGACGGCTCGGCGGGCGGGCGCCAGGGCGCGCCGCAGTAGGCGGTCTGGAAGAGCAGGGTCGAGCGGTGCGCCACCCGGGCGAGGGCCCGCCCGGGGGCTGTGGCCGGGATGAGGGCGGCGTCGCGGGTGTCGACGACGTCGGTGCTCTCCATCGGGTCGGTGACCCGCAGGGCCACGCGCAGGTTGGTGTTCGCCCGGATGTCGCCGGTCACCACCCCGGCGGGCCGCTGGGTGGCGAGCACCAGGTGGATGCCCAGCGAACGGCCCCGCTGGGCGAGGCTGACCAGGCCTGGGATGAAGTCGGGCACCTCCCGGGCGAGCGTGGCGAACTCGTCGATCACCAGGAGCAGCCGGGGCAGGGCGGGCAGTCCCGGGTCCCGCGAGCGCAGCGCCCGGTAGTGCGCGATGTCCTTCGCCTCGGCCGCGGCGAGCAGCTCCTCGCGCCGACGCAGCTCCGCGGCAAGGGACTCCAATGCGCGCACGGCCAGCGCCGGGTCGAGGTCGGTGACCATGCCCAGGGTGTGGGGCAGCCGCGCGCAGCCGCGAAACGCGCTGCCGCCCTTGTAGTCGACCAGGACGAAGACCAGTTCGTCGGGCAGGTTGTGGGCGGCGAGCGCGCCGACGAGAGTCTGCAGCAGCTCCGACTTGCCGGCGCCGGTCGTGCCGGCGACCAGCGCGTGCGGTCCGTCGCGGACGAGGTCGAGCACCACCGGCCCGTCGAAGCCGACGCCGAGGGGGAAGCGGGTCGACGCCGGCTGGGCCGCCCAGGCGGCGACGAGGACGCGAGGATCGGGTGGGACGGGCCGGCCCGGGCCGGTGAGCCCGAGCAGGTCCAGTAGCCGCACCTGGTCGGGCAGCCCGTCCCCGGCGTCGGGGCTGATGTCGCGCAGCGGAGCCAGCGCACGGGCGACCTGGTCGCACCAGGACACCCCCACCAGATCGGGGCGCACCCCGGGTACCTCCGGCACGTCGGTCTGGCGCACCGCCAGCGCGTCGGGCTCGCAGCGGATGACGGTGGTGCACTCCTCGGGCAGCAGCCGCGTCTCGGTGTCCAGGCAGAGCGCGAAGATCCGCACGGCCGGGCCCTCGGTGAGCACCTGGATCATGCCCGGCACGTCCCGCAGCCGCCGGGCCCCGTCGATGAGCACGACCACGTCGGGCTGGGTGAACATCACCGGTCCGAGCGCCGACTCACGGGCCTGCGCGCGGACCCGGATCTGCGCCTGTAGTTCGGCGACGCGGTGCGCGACGGTCTCGGGGTCGTTGCCGATCGACACCGCGGGCCCACCGGCACCACCCGCGGCACCCGGCCGGCTGTGCGGCAGCCAGCGGGTCCATTCCCAGCTCGATCGGCCGCCGCTGTCGGTGAGCACGACGATCCGCAGGTCGCGGGGGCTGTGCAGGACGGCGCACTGGACGAGCAGCCAGCGTCCCAGCGCGTGCGCGCTCGCCCGCGGGCCGGCCACACCCACCACGCCGCGGGCGGCCACATCCACCGCGAGGGGAACCTCGGGGACGTTCCATCGCAGCCGATGGTCATGATCGTCGAGGGCGGGGTCCTCCACCTCGACCAGGGAGGGCTGGTCGACGGTGCCGACCCGCAGCAGGAGATGGTCGGGATCGGTGCGCCGGCGTTCCCACAGCCGGTGGCCCGGGCCGGTCGCGGTCAGCCCGACCGCCGCGGGATCGGGGGCGGCCTGGGCGCGGGC
>NZ_JALKFU020001020.1 GCF_023242965.2 Frankia sp. AgKG'84/4 | reverse complement strand
GTCCCGGCGGGTCCAGCACGGCGACGGTGACGCGACCACGGTGACCGGGCCCGTCCTGGACCCGCGGGAGGAGCTGCGCCAGCGCCGGCACGCCTACCAGGCGCACCTGGCGAAGCCGGGCGTGATGGGCCGCCTGCTGCGCCGGCCGGGAATCACCGCCGCGGTCACAGGTGGACTGCTGCTCCTGCTGACCCTGCCGACACTCGGCATGCACACCGCCGAACAGGGCTTCGACGACATCCCGAAGAAGCTTCCGATCATGAAGACGTACGAGCGGCTGTCCGCGGCCTTCCCCGGCGGCCAGGTCGCGGCGCACGTGATCATTTCCACCACGGACGGCTCCACCGTGACGACGCCGCAGGCATCCCAGGCCATCCAGACGCTGCGCGACCGGGCACTGGCCACCGGCAAGCTGTACAACCCCGTCGTTGTCAGCCTGACTCCCGACCAGCAGGTCGCCCGGATCTCGCTGCCGATCGCCGGCAACGGCACAAATGGTGAGTCGATCAGCGCCCTGAAGACGCTGCGGTCCACGGTGATCCCTTCCGTCCTCGGTTCCGACTCGAACCTGCGGGCCGACGTGACCGGCACGACCGCCGGTTCCGCGGACTTCAACCAGCGGCTGAAGACCCGCACCCCGCTGGTGATCGCCTTCGTCATGGTGCTCGCGTTCGGGCTGCTGCTGGGCGCGTTCCGCAGCGCGCTGATCGCCCTGGTCGCTGTCGGCCTCAACCTGCTCTCGGTCGGTGCGTCGTATGGCCTGCTCGTGGCGGTCTTCCAGCACCACTGGGCCGACGGGCTGCTCGGCTACACCTCCACCGGGGCGGTCACGAACTGGCTGCCACTGATGCTGTTCGTGATCCTGTTCGGCCTGTCCATGGACTACCAGGTCTTCGTGCTCAGCCGGGTGAAGGAGGCCCGCGACGCCGGCCTGTCCATGCGGGACGCGGTCATGGTCGGCGTGCGGCGCAGCGCCGGCGTGGTGACGAGCGCGGCAGTCATCATGGTCGCGGTGTTCTCGATCTTCGCGACGCTGTCGCAGGTCAGCATGAAGCAGCTCGGGGTCGGCCTCGGCGCGGCGATCCTCATCGACGCCACGCTCATCCGCGTGGTGCTCATGCCGGCGGTCCTCACCCTGCTCGGTGACCGCCTGTGGCGCGGCTCGGGATCGGGCTCCGACCTGGACGACGACACCCGCGCCGAACTGCCCCGCCAGCACGGTGGCCACCCCGGCCAGCCGGAGGGAGTCCCGGGCCGGTCGGGTGACCTCGCCGGCGAGCGGCTCCCCGAGGGGGCCAGCCGGACGGTCCGTCCCCGACCGGACTATCCGACGCCGCGCTGGGCACTGCCGCCGAACTGATCCGCGTCAGGCTGATCATCGCCAACAGGCCGCCGGTCGGACCGAGTCAGTCTCGGTCCGACCGGCGGCCTCGCCGCGTCCCCGAGGTGGCAATGACAGCGGTGCCACCATTCCCCGGCGCCGCTGGGCTACCTCCATAAGGGCCTGTGACCAGCGCCATCCCGGCCCGGACAGGCCGAGCGCAGTACGGATCACAGTGAGTCGCGGGAGGCATTGCGGGGGAGTTACAGTGTCGCTCGACGTCCGGTACCCCACCCGAGGACTGGAACGGAAGCCCATGAGCATCGTTCTGCCCGGCGCTACCGACCGCGCCCAGCGATCCGGTCGCCCAGGCGACTCCTCCCCGGCCACCGCGCCACCCGCGCCACCCACGACGGCAGGCGTCCACGCGCCGGCCAGGCCGATCC
>NZ_JALKFU020001019.1 GCF_023242965.2 Frankia sp. AgKG'84/4 | reverse complement strand
GCCGGGACCGCCACCGCGGCGCCGATCGCTGCGGTCGCCGGCGCGGGCACGGACGCCGGGGTGCTCTGGGGGCCGACGTTGGTGGCCACCGCCGTCGCGTTCGGCACCGGCTACGGCGCGGTCGCCTGGTTCCTGCGCTACATCTCCACCCGCAGCTTTGCGCCGTTCGTCGTCTACCGGGTCGGCCTGGGCGTGCTGCTGCTCGGCCTGCTCGCCGCCGGTGTGCTCGATGCCGGCGCCGAAGGCCCGGCTGGTACGGGACCCGTGGGCGACACGCCCTCGGAGGCGTCGACTACGGTGGGTTGACGGTCCATGCGGCGTACGGGGCGTGGATGGCACCGATGACCCGTCGAAGCGCGGGAACGCGGCACCGGGGACGGGCTGGAGGACACGATGGATCGGCCAGGGGTCGCGGCGGCGCGACCGATCCCCCCGCGACCCGCGGCCGGTGACACGGTGAGCGCGCGGGATGCCGCCCCGGACCCGGACCTCGCCGTCGCGGTCACGGGTGGTGACGCCGCCGCACGCGCGGGTCGGCTCACGCCCGGTCTGACTCCGCCGGAGGTCGCCGAGCGGATCGCCGCCGGGTCGGTGAACGACGTGCCGCTGCGGTCGAGCCGGTCGCTCGGCGAGATCGTCCGCGCCAACGTCTTCACCCGGATCAACGCGATCATCGGCGCCCTGCTGGTACTGGTGCTCTCCGTGGGCCCGCCGCAAGACGCCCTGTTCGGCGGTGTGATCATCGCGAACACGCTGGTCGGGGTGTTCCAGGAACTACGCGCCAAACGTACGCTGGATCGCCTCGCGGTCGTCGGCGAGACCCGGCCGGTGGTCCGCCGTGACGGCGTGGCCGTCGAGCTCGCCGCGTCCGAGATCGTCCTGGACGACATCCTCGAACTCGGCCCGGGAGACAGGATTCCCGTCGACGGTGACGTCGTCGAGGCCGCCCACCTGGAGGTCGACGAGTCGCTGCTGACCGGCGAGGCCGACCCGCTGCACAAGGGACCCGGTGACCCGGTGCTGTCGGGCAGCTTCGTCGTCGCCGGCACCGGCGCGTTCCGCGCGACCCGGGTCGGCCGCGAGGCCTACGCGGCCCAGCTCGCGGAGGAGGCCAGCCGGTTCACCCTGGTGCGCTCCGAGCTTCGGGCCGGGATCAGCACGATCCTGCGGGTCGTCACCTGGATGATCATCCCGACCGGGATCGCGCTCGTCATCAGCCAGATCGTGGTCAACGACAACGACCTGCCCGAGGCGATCCGCCGGATGGTCGCCGGCCTCGTGCCGATGGTGCCCGAGGGCCTGGTGCTGCTCACCTCGGTCGCCTTTGCCGTCGGCGTGGTGCGCCTGGGCCGCCGCCAGTGCCTCGTGCAGGAACTGCCGGCGATCGAGGGCCTAGCCCGCATCGACGTCGTCTGCCTCGACAAGACGGGCACCCTCACCGAACCCGGCATGGACGTCGTCGAGGTGCGCCTCGTCGGTGCCGCCCACCCGGACGCGCTGACCCGCGACGTGCTCGGCGCACTCGGCGCCTCGGACGCCCGGCCCAACCCCAGCATGCAGGCGATCATCGACGCCTGCCCTGCGCCCGCCGGCTGGACGGCCGGCGCGCAGGCCCCGTTCTCCTCCGCCCGCAAGTGGAGTGGCGCGACGCTCACCGACCCGGCCGGCACCGCGGGCACCTGGCTGCTCGGCGCGCCGGACGTGCTGGTGGACGAGGGCCACCCGGTGCTCACCGACGCGGACGCCGACGGCGCGCGCGGCCTGCGGG
>NZ_JALKFU020001018.1 GCF_023242965.2 Frankia sp. AgKG'84/4 | reverse complement strand
GCGCTGGCCGGTCGCCTCGCGGGGCTGGCCGAGGCGGAGGCGACGGCGGTGCTGGTCGAGCTGGTGCGCACGGAGGTCGCGGGCGTGCTCGGGCACGCGGGTCTCGCCGCGGTGCCGGCCGACCGGGCCTTCTCCGGCCTGGGGCTGGATTCGCTGACGGCCATCGAGCTGCGCAACCGGCTCAACACGGTGTCCGGTCTGCGGCTGCCGGCGACCCTGACCTTCGACCATCCGACTCCGGCTGCCGTCGCCGAGCTGCTGCGCGTCGAGCTCGTCGGGGCGTCCCCGGCGCGCCGCGGCGCCACCAGAACATCCCGGCGCCGGGACGCCGACGAGCCCATCGCGATCGTTGGCATGGCCTGCCGCCTGCCCGGCGGCGTCACCACCCCCGAGGACCTGTGGGACCTCGTCGCCACCGGCACCGACGCCATCAGCGGCTTCCCGGTGAACCGCGGCTGGAACCTCGACGAGCTCTACGACCCCGACCCCGACGCGCTGGGCAAGTCCTACACCCGCCACGGCGGTTTCCTGCACGACGCCGCCGATTTCGACGCCGAGTTCTTCGGCATCGCCCCGCGGGACGCCCTGGCCACCGATCCGCAGCAGCGCCTCCTGCTGGAGATCGCGTGGGAGGCGATCGAGCGCGCCGGAATCGACCCGACGTCGCTGCGCGGCTCCAGCACCGGCGTGTTCGCCGGCGTGATGTACCACGACTACCTGGCGCGGGTGCACGCCGTGCCGGCGGGGCTGGAGGGGCATCTGGGCAACGGCAACGCCGGCGCGATCGCCACCGGCCGGATCTCCTACACGTTCGGCTTCGAGGGGCCGTCGGTCACGATCGACACGGCGTGCTCGTCGTCGCTGGTCGCCCTGCACCTCGCCACGCAGGCGCTGCGCTCCGGCGAGTCGGACCTGGCGCTGGCCGGCGGGGTGGCGCTGATGGCGTCTCCGGCGGCGTTCGTGGACTTCTCCCGCCAACGGGGCCTGGCCGTCGACGGACGCTGCAAGGCGTTCTCCGCCGCCGCCGACGGCACCGGCTGGGCCGAGGGCGCCACCATGCTTCTGCTCGAACGCCTCAGCGACGCCCAAGCCAACAACCATCCCATCCTCGCCGTCGTCCGCGGCAGCGCCGTCAACCAGGACGGCGCCTCCAACGGCCTCACCGCCCCCAACGGCCCGTCCCAGCAACGCGTCATCACCACGGCGCTGGCCGGCGCCCGGCTGCGCCCCACCGACGTCGACACCGTGGAGGCGCACGGCACCGGCACCCCGCTGGGCGACCCGATCGAGGCCCAGGCCCTGCTCGCCACCTATGGCGCGGACCGGCCTGACGACCAGCCCCTGTGGCTCGGCAGCCTGAAATCCAACATCGGGCACACCCAGGCCGCCGCCGGCGCCGCCGGCATCATCAAGATGATCATGGCGATGCGGCACAGCACCCTGCCGCCGACCCTGCACGCCGACGCGCCCAGCCCGCACGTCGACTGGTCCACCGGCACCGTCCGCCTGCTCACCGAGGGCCGCGCCTGGCCCGACACCGGCCGCCCCCGCCGCGCCGCCGTCTCCTCGTTCGGCATCAGCGGCACCAACGCCCACGTCATCCTCGAACAGGCCCCGGACGAGCCGAGCGACCAACCGTCGGCCACGAGCACCGCCCCAACCAGCGCGCACGCCGTCCTCGCCGACCCGGCCACGGTGCGCATCGGCGGCGCCGCGACGCTGCCCTGGATCCTGTCGGCCCGCACGCCGGACGCGTTGCGGGCGCAGGC
>NZ_JALKFU020000086.1 GCF_023242965.2 Frankia sp. AgKG'84/4 | reverse complement strand
CGCGCCCACGTGCACCACCCCGCGCCCCCGGGGGGGGTGGCTCCGGCGGGGGCCCCCCCCGGGGGCCTGTGCCCCCGCGCGGGGGGGGGGGGGCGGGGCCGCCCCGTGGGGGGCCCCCCCCGCGGCCGCCTGCTGGGGCGCGGGCCACGCGGGCTGCAGGGGTGCCGCCGACGAGGCTCCCCGGCCTGATCGGCGTGCGCTCCGCGAGTTCGTGGGGCGGGCCGGGGGCGGTTCGCCGGCACCGACCGCCCGCAGCCCCAGGGCGGAGAGCAGGTAGCTGGCCGCGTTCGCCAGCACCGTCGCGACCGGGCCGAACACGGCGATCGCCGCCCCTCCCAGCGGCGGCGCGACCGTTGTGGCCAGCCACGTCGTCGCCTCGAGCCGCGCATTGGCGGCGAGCAGATCCGGGCCGGCGAGCAGGCCCTTCAGAAACGCCCCGGCGGCCGCGGTGAACGCGATGTCGGCGGCGGCGACGACGGACGAGACGACGAGCAGCTGCCCGAAACCGAGCCGGCCGAGCGCGTACGCCACCGGAACGCTGAGGACCGCCACGAAGCGGGCGAGGTCCATCGCCATCATCACCGGACGCTTGCGTCGGAACTCCACCCAGGGGCCGAGCGGCAGCGCCACCATCGCCCCGGCCGCGAGCCCGGCGGCCGCCATGGCCGAGACGGCGCCCGGCCCGACATGCAGCACGGTGATCGCGATCAGCGGGAAGGCGTCGAACGCCAGCCAGGTGCCGACCGCCGAGATCCCGTAGGCCGCCCACAGCCACCCGAACCGCCGGCCCAGCCGGCGTTCGTCCGCCATCCCATCGCACCCCGCGTCTCGCTTGGTTGGACAACTATTGGTTGGCAGCGGCCATCCCAACCTGCGGGGACGCTGCAGATCAAACAACTTCTGGTCAGATTCGTACAACCAGTGGTTGTTCAGCGACCGCTACCATGCTCTGGTGGACTTGGCTGCGGTGCGCACCGTCATCGCCGTCGCGCGGACGGGGCAGTTCCAGCAGGCCGCCGCCGAGCTGTCGCTCACTCAGCAGGCCGTCTCCAAGCGGGTGGCCGCGCTCGAGAAGGACCTCTCCGTGCGGTTGTTCACCCGCACGGCGCGCGGCGCCGAACTCACCATTGACGGACAGGCGTTCCTGCCGCATGCCCGTGAGCTGCTGCGCGCGGCGGAACGCGCCCGTGCCTGCGTCCGCCCGGGCCGCCGGGCCCTGCGCGTCGAGGTCATCAACCGGCGGATCGCGACAGCGACGCTGCTGCGCGAGTTCCACAGCGCGCATCCGGACATCGAGCTCGATGTCGTCACCCTTGCCGAGTCCGGTACCGACACGGCCGTTGCCGCCATCCGCGCCGGAACGATCGACGCCGCGTTCCGTGCCGTCGGGGCACCCTCGACCAGTCCGGCCACGGCCGTCGACGACCTGCGGGACGTTGACGTGCGGCGGATCCTGGACGAGCCCCACCAGCTGCTCACCGGCCCCGGACATCCGCTGGCGGCGGCCCGGGCGGTCACGCCGGCACAGCTCGTGGGTCACCGGCTGTGGATCCCCGGCATCCTGCCCGGCACCGAGTGGGGCGCCTACTACGCCGAGCTCGCCACCGCCTTCGGCCTCGGCATCGACGCGATCGGCCCGAACTTCGGCACCGAACACCTGCTGGAGGCGGTCGCCGACGCCGCGTCGCTGGCGAGCCTCGTCGGCGAGGGGACCAGACTCGTCTGGCCGGCCCGTTACGACCTGCGCCGCATCCCGTTGCGCGACCCGACGCCGGTCTATCCGCACTCGGTGATCTGGCGGCCTGACAACCCGCATCCGGCCCTGCGGGCACTGCTCGACCACCTGAGCGCCGCCAATGCCGCGCGGGTCGTCCGGCCCGCCGGCGCGGTGTGGACGCCGACCTGGGCGCTCTGAGCGGACAGGGCGTCCCGAGTGCCAGGTCGTCGCCCGCATCCCGCATCCCGCATCCCGCGGCGCGGGTCGCCGTGCGATGTCCGCCGGTCCGGGGGCCTGTCCACAGGCTCGCCGGGTATGGGGGGTGCGCTATCCACAGAGGCAAACATGTGTTCGATGCTCCGGGCTGGCGGATCTACGGTCCTGACATGGTCATCGATGAGGAGATCGGCGCTCACCCTGCCCCGGGGCCGCGGGTTGACGACGGCTGCGCGCTGACGCGTCGGCTGGGGGTTATCGGCGTGCAGGTCGACAGGATCCTGAACGAGGAGATGCGGCGCCTGAGCGACGGCGAGATCGAACAGGCGATAGTGGTCCTGCACGAGCTGGCGGCGCGGATGACGGCGGTGCGCGGCCAGGCGCTGGCCGAGGCACGGGATCGCGGCTTCGCCGTGCGCCACGGAGCCAGCGATCTCGCCGAGTGGCTGCGCGGGCGGCTCGTGCTCACGCCTACCGAGGCTCGCCGCAGAGTGGGCCTCGCCCGAGCCACGGTGGAAGGCCCATGCCGGGCGACCGGGCAGGCGTTGGCCGCGGGGGAGATCAGCGCGGAACACGCCTGGGTGATCTGTCAGGCGCTGCGCCGGCTGCCCCGGGAGGTCGACGACGAACAACGCGGCGCCGTCGAGCAGTTCCTGCTCGACCAGGCCAGCGTGCTCGACCAGTACCAGCTGGTCAAACTCGCCGCCCGCCTGCGCGAGCGGCTCACCGCCGTCGACCCGTCACCCGGCGGTGCCGATCCGCGCGCCGACAGCCGCTCCGATGAGCACAACGACTCGGGCCGGTCTGCGGCCAGCGACCCCAACCCCGAAGCCGCCAGGCCAGGTCTCGGTGGGCTCACCGACCGCGGGCCGGATCCGGCCGCGGTGCGCGAGTTGACCCTGACCGACACCGCCGCGGGCACGGCCCTGCTCAACGGAGAACTCGACGCGGAGGGCGCCGCGCTGCTGCGGACCGCGCTGGATCAACTGGCCGCGCCGCGACCCGGCGAGAACGACCCATCCGACCAGCGCAGCCCTGCCCGCCGCCGCGCCGACGCACTGATCGACCTGGTCAGCCTGGCACTGAGCGCCGACGCGGTGCCCTCGTCCGGAGGCACCCGACCGCACCTGAGCGTCATGATTCCCTGGGCCACCCTCGTCGGATCCGGCTCCGAGCCGGCCTCCACGAACTGGGGCATGCCGCTGCCCCGCAGCCTGCTGGCACGGCTGAGCTGCGACGCGGCCATCAGCCGCATCGTGCTCGACCCCGAGGGGATCCCCCTCGACGTGGGACGCACAACCCGGACAATCCCGCCTCACGTGCGCCGCGCCGTCGCCGTCCGCGACCGCGGCTGCGTCTTCGCCGGCTGTGATCGGCCGCCCAGCTGGACAGACTGCCATCACGTCGTTCACTGGACCCGCGGGGGCGTCACGGCGCCGCACAATTTGGTGTTGCTGTGCCCCGAGCATCACCGCCGGGTCCACCGCGAGGGCTGGGAGATCGTCTTCGCCGAGGACCAGCGACCCACGCTTATTCCTCCGCGTCGCATCGACCCTCTGCGCCGCCCCCGCCGCAACCCCTACAGCCAACCGCCAGCCGATCTGTTCATCAGAACTGCCTGATCAACGCCGCGATGGGACAGGGGGCACCGGTCGGTCCGGGTCATGCCACCGACCATTTTTCCCGGTCGGGGCAGTGATCTGCCGCGAGCGGGCCGACGGATAGCTGTTACCGTGAAGTCCCGTGGAGGCGTCGGGTCCGGACCGGCGGCATGACCACGGGAGTCTCGTGTGGGCCAGGCGCATGTCACCAAGCACATTTTCGTCACCGGCGGAGTTGCCTCCAGCCTGGGCAAGGGGCTGACCGCCTCCAGCCTCGGCCGGTTGTTGAAGGCACGCGGCCTGCGGGTGACGATGCAGAAGCTCGACCCGTACCTCAACGTCGACCCGGGCACGATGAACCCGTTCCAGCACGGTGAGGTGTTCGTCACCGATGACGGCGCCGAGACCGACCTGGACATCGGTCATTACGAACGGTTCCTCGACGTGAACCTCGACGGCAGCGCGAACGTCACGACCGGGCAGGTCTACTCGGCGGTCATCGCCCGGGAGCGGCGCGGCGACTACCTCGGCCAGACGGTGCAGGTCGTCCCGCACATCACCGACGAGATCAAGGACCGGATCCGCCGCCTCGCGAACGACAGCGTCGACGTCGTGATCACCGAGGTCGGCGGCACGGTCGGCGACATCGAGTCGTTGCCCTACCTGGAGGCCATCCGCCAGGTCCGCCACGAGGTCGGCCGGGACAACGCCCTGACGGTGCACGTGAGTCTCGTGCCGTACCTGGCGCCGTCGGGTGAGCTGAAGACCAAGCCGACGCAGCACTCGGTCGCCGCGCTGCGCAGCATTGGTCTGCAGCCCGACGCCGTGGTGTGCCGGTCGGACCGACCGCTGCCGGAGTCGCTGAAGAAGAAGATCGCCATGATGTGCGACGTCGACGACGAGGCGGTCGTCGGGGCACCGGACGCTAGCTCGATCTACGACATCCCCCGGGTGCTGCACCGGGAGGGCCTCGACGCCTACGTCGTGCGCCGACTGGGGCTGTCGTTCCGCGACGTCGACTGGACCGAGTGGGACCTGCTGCTGCGCCGGGTGCACCAGCCGGCGAACACGGCCACGATCGGGATTGTCGGGAAGTACGTTGATCTGCCCGACGCCTACCTGTCGGTGACGGAGGCGCTGCGCGCCGGGGCGTTCGCCACCGACACCCGGGTGGAGCTGCGTTGGATCACCTCGGATGAGTGCGACTCCCCGCAACGGGCCGCCGCACTGCTCGAGGGCGTCGACGGAATCATCGTTCCGGGCGGTTTCGGCGTGCGGGGCATCGAAGGCAAGCTCAGCGCGCTGCGCCACGCCCGGGAGAACGCCATCCCGACGCTCGGCATCTGCCTCGGCCTGCAGTGCATGGTCATCGAGGCCGCCCGGCATGTCGCCGGCCTGCCCGGCGCGAACTCCACCGAGTTCGAGGCGCAGACGCCGCACCCGGTGATCTCGACGATGGCGGATCAGCACGAGGTCGTCGCCGGCACCCGGGACATGGGCGGGACGATGCGCCTCGGTCTCTACACCTGCGTGCTCAGCGCCGGCTCGGTGGCCCGCGGCGCGTACGGCGTGCCGGAGGTGGCCGAGCGGCACCGCCACCGGTACGAGGTGAACAACGACTACCGCGACCGGCTGTCCGCCGCCGGGCTGGTGTTCTCCGGTACCTCCCCGGACGGCCGGCTGGTCGAGGTCGTCGAGCTGCCGGCCGACGTGCACCCGTACTACGTCGGCACCCAGGCGCATCCGGAGTTCCGGTCCCGGCCGACGCGGGCGCACCCGCTGTTCCGCGGCCTCGTCGCCGCAGCCCTCGTGCACGCCGACCGCCGTCGTGGTGTGCTGCCCGTCGAGCTGAGGCCCGAGGACACGCTGCCCGGTGATGACACGCCGTCCGGCGCGCCCGGCGGCTCGGGGGCGGGGGCCAACGGGTCGGTGTCGCAGGGCGCGACGGCGCCGACGACCGAACTCGCCGCGGAGGAGAACGCGGGCTCCCAGCCTGGCGGTCCCACCGGGCCGGGACGGGTCGCCGCCCGCCGCGCCTCGGGGGCGGGCACGGGCCGGGCGGGATCCGCGGCCACGGCCAACGGAACCGGGGCGCTGGTCGCGAAATGACCACGTCCGGCCACCGTTACGAAGTCACCGAGAGCCAGCTCGGCTATCAGGGGCGGATCATCGCCGTACGCCGTGACCAGGTCAGCATGCCCGACGGCGACGTCTCCCAGCGCGACGTCGTGGTGCATCCCGGCGCCGTCGGGGTCGTCGCGCTCGACGAGGCCGGGCAGGTCGTGCTGGTGCACCAGTACCGCCATCCCGTCGGAGGTCCGCTGTGGGAGCTGCCCGCCGGCATCCTCGACGTGCCCGGGGAACCGGCCTCCCTGGCCGCCGCGCGGGAGCTCGCCGAGGAGACGGCGCTGCGCGCCGAACGATTCGACGTGCTCGTCGACGTGTGGTCCTCGCCGGGGATGACCGATGAGGCCTACCGGATCTTCCTGGCCCGCGGTCTGAGCGAGATTCCCGTCGCCGAACGGCATGTGGCGGAGCACGAGGAGGCGGACATGGGCCTTGCCCGCGTCGACCTCGACGAAGCTGTCGCCAGGGTGCTGCGCGGTGAGATCACCAATGCCATGGCGGTCATCGGCCTGCTGGCGACCGTGCGCTCCCGGGCCGACGGCTTCGCCGGCCTGCGCCCGACCGACACGCCCTGGCCGGGCCGCCCCGCCCACAGCGGCTGAGTCGGCTCCCGGGCGCCGGCATGCGGGCCAGGGTCGGCCGACAGGCCGACAGCGCGGGCTAGTCGTTGTGAACCAGGACGCCCGCTGCCTCCTGGACGGCGAGGGGCTGCGCGGCGGCGAGGTTCACCGCGTCCAACGGGAACGCCTGGGCGACGCCCGGCAGGGTGAACGTGCCGTTCCAGGTGACGGTGAGGGCGACCTGGAACTGGCCCGGCCGAGCGTACTTGTGCGTCACGTACGCGTCGGGGTGGTCCCGGGGTGAGATCGCCGAGTCGTACGGCCGGCCGGGCGCGTCGGGTCCGACGGCACCGTCACCGAAGTCCCAGTGGTAGTGCGGGACCGCGCTGATCGTGGCGACAACCGGCTGGTCGACGTTGAAGGTGAACGAGTCCGGCACCGGTGAGTAGAGGATCGTGGCGAGGTTCGCGAAGCTGCGGCCGGATGGGGCGATCACGATGGACGGTTTGGGTAGGAGTCTCTCCCGCAGGTAGTCGAGGAGCTCGGCCTGCACGTCGGCGAGCGGCACCGCGGCGGCGTCCGGGATCAGGACGTTGTCGCAGCCCGCCGTCGCCTGGTCGAACTGCGCCCGTTCCGCCGCGGTCATCGTCGGGTCCGGCCCGACGGCTTCGAGCAGGTCGCAGACCGCGGCCGGGTCGTCCGGGCAGTCCTGTCCGCAGTTCGTCCGCCGCGTGCCGTCCTGGCCGCCGGTATCCAACGGGACCCGTTCCAGCGTCCCGTTGGAGTACCGGTACTGGTAGCCGTCGGCGGTCGCCCGGGTGTCGCAGCTGCCCCACAGCGCCCCCACGCAGGTCGTGCCGGACCCCACGACCGGCGCCGCGACCGCCCGGCCGGCCGTTGTCAGCTCGCTGCCCGGCCCCGGGAGCGGCAGGGCGCCGACACCGGCCAGCACGAAGGCCACCGCGAGCACCATCAGCAGGCGTGGCAGCCGACCGCACCCCCGGCCGGCTCCGGCTCCGGCTCCGGCTCCGACGCCGATCTGTCGGCGTTCGCGTCGGGTCATGCCGGCGCCGACGCGTACCGCAGCGACGAGATGCGCCATCCGTGTGCGGTGAGCGCGAGCTGCGCCGTCCCGTACCGGGTGGGCACTCCCGCGGCGTCGGAGACGTGCCGCCCGGCGGCGTCGAGCAGGCCCACGGCGTTGGTTTGCACGGCGAAGGTCGTGGTGGTGACCAGGCCGACCCGGGGCGGTGTGGACAGGTCGGAGACCTGGTATACGGTCCCGTCGGCGTGCAGGCCGCGCTGCTGCAGCGAGCGGGTGGCGCCCACGTCGATCGCGCAGGGCTGGCAGCCGGCGAGTGCGGTCGTCCCGGTCGTGGCGACCCGGCCACCTCGGCTGGCATCGTTGATCTCCCGGAAGTACGCCGCCACCGTGGCGGTGGCGGCGGACGGGGAGTCGTTCGCGGCCGGGTCCGGTGTGGCGGCAGCTGAGGTGGGGCCGCCCCTCGCGGCGCCGGGCTGGGCGGCGGGCAACGCCGCGCCGGGCTCGCTGTCATGCCCACCGCAGGCCGCGAGCGCGCTCAGCCCCACCAGCAGGGCGAGGCCGAGCAGCAGGGCACTACGCCGGACAGACCCGACGGGATCGGTGCCCGTGATGACGGCGGCGATGGTGACCCCCAACCGTGCGGTGGGACGTGACGAACCGGTGTCCGTCCGCACAGGACGCCAGAATAGCCGCGGAATCGCTGCATGTGGATAGGCGCCCACCGAGAACGACGGGCAGGACCTACTATCAGTTTGATGATGGAAGCGCCCGACGGCGACGAGTCCTTTCGGACACGTACCCCCGCGGTTCCGCCCTTGCCAGGCGGGCCGGCGCGGCGGTCGACACCGGCACGCGCGCGAGCGCCGCTGCGCGGAGAAGAGGCCGGGCGGCTGTCGACGGGGCTGGCCGGCGCGGTGCACGATCCCGTCGGTGCGGCGCCGGTGGGAACGCCCGGACACGTGATCGCGCGTTATCTTCACCACCTCGAGGGTGAACGTGGGCTGGCCCACAACTCGGTCCTCGCCTACCGCCGGGATCTGCGCCGATACCTCGACCATCTCCGCGCGCACGGCCTGTCCTCATTGGACGCGGTGGGTGAGGCGGAGGTTGCCGGATTCGCGGCCGCGCTGCGCGCCGGGGACGACGCGCACCCGCCGCTCGCGGCGGCGTCGGTGGCCCGCATGCTCGTCGCGGTCCGGTCGCTGCACCGTTTCGCCGCCGACGAGGGCGACGTGAGCGAGGACGTGTCCCGGCCGGTACGCCCGCCGGTGCCGCCCCGCCGGCTGCCCAAGGCCCTCACCGTGGACCAGGTGATCGCCGTCCTCGCCGCCGCGTCCGGCCCGGCAGCCGCACCGGCGACCGAGGGTGAGGTGAACGAAGGCAGCGCGGCCGCTGATGGTGCGCGGGCAGCTGCGGACCCGGCCGAGGGCGCTCGCCGGCTGCGCGCCTCGGCCCTGCTGGAACTGTTGTACGGCACTGGCGCGCGCATCTCCGAGGCCGTCGGGCTCGATGTCGACGATCTGGATCTGGATGGCGCGGCGGTCCGCCTGCACGGCAAGGGCGGCCGGGACCGCGTTGTTCCGCTGGGCCGGTGCGCGGTGAACGCGATGACGGACTACCTGCGGGTCGCCCGACCGGTCCTGGCGGCCCCTCGGTCGGACGCTGCGGTCTTCCTGTCCCGGCGGGGTAACCGGCTGTCCCGGCAGAGCGCGTGGACGGTGCTGCGCACGGCCGCCGCGGTGGCCGGCGTCGACGGTGTCTCGCCGCATGTCCTGCGGCACTCCTTCGCCACCCACCTGCTCGACGGGGGAGCGGACGTGCGGGTCGTGCAGGAGCTGCTGGGCCACGCCTCGGTCAGTACGACGCAGATCTACACGTTGGTCACGGTGGACCGACTTCGGGAGGTGTACGCGACCTCACATCCCCGTGCGCTCGGCGCGAACGGACTCGCGTCGGCGGGGGGTTGGATTCCCGGGGTGCGGCCGGCGGATGGGGACCAGATCAACCTTGCCGCCCCGGTCTCGAGGCACTGACGATTCCCCGGTCCGGCCGGCCGCTTCGGCGCGACCCCGCCGACCCGGTCCCCGGCGCCCGGTCCCGGCGCCGCGGTATGCCCTGCCCTGAGCAGCGCCCTGCCTTGAGCACTGCCCTGATAACGCAGGACACCTGCCGCTGGCCTGCGCGGGATGACGCGTGTGTCGTGGCAGGTGCAGTCGTGCAGTCGTGCAGTCGAGAAACCCGTCGTGCCGCCGCGTGCGCGGACGAACTTTCCCGGCCTCCCGGGATGACTCCCGACCGGCCTCTGGATTTTCTCGTGATCAGAGGGGCCAGCTCAGGACGGGGTGTACGGCCCGAGGCTGGGCATCCCGTTCGACGGCGCCGATGTCGGCACACCGCCGACGCCGCCGACGGCCTGGGTGCTGCGTTCGGCCAGTGTCTCGCCCACCTTGCGGGCGATCGCCTCCATCAGGCGCAGTGCCTGCGGCAGCGACAGGTTCAGCACCACTTCGCTGTCGTTCGTCATCGCGAAGCGAACCGACACGTCCGCCATTGCTCGACCTCTTTCACCTGAATCGGAAGATCTGCTCGATGCGTGTGAAACGGAACGGTACGGCCCATCTGCGACCAATGCACGTCCGGGGTTGCCGGGCTGCCCTGATACTTCGCTGGGCGCGATCGGCCGTTCACCGACCGTTGCGGCCCAAGGGCTGTAGCTTTCTGTCACTCGATGCGCTCCTCTGCCGGTAGCGACGGGCGCGGGATCCCCCCGACCCGCCCGCGACCCCGACCGGTCAGGCGTAAATCGGTCAAACCCGTAGCTGTCCCGTTGTTCATGCATAGTCCCCTATTGCCGGCGACCGCCCGCGAGGGGGTGGGTCCTTTTCGCGGCGTCGCGGCGGAGGGTGAACGATCCGGCTCCGACTGTCCGGGGCCGCGGCGCGGCGGAGTTCACCGCCCGTCATCGAAGCGGGCGTCGGACCGCCAAGTCGGGCAGGATGGCGACGTGACCTCGACGCAGCCTGCACTTCCCGACGTTCCGGCCCTCACAGTCGGCATTCTCGGTGGATCCGGACCGCAGGGCGGTGGCCTTGGACTGCGCCTCGCCGCTGCCGGCCACCTCGTCCTGATCGGCTCCCGCTCGACCGAGCGTGGCCAGGAGGCCGCCGCCAAGCTCGCCGGCCCGGGCCGGCGGATCGAGGGCGCGGACAACGAGACGGTCGCCACGCGGGCGGACGTCATCATCATCGCCGTCCCGTGGGAGGGGCACCGGGAGACCCTCGAGTCCCTGCGTGAGCCGCTCGCCGGGAAGATCGTGATCGACTGCGTCAACCCGATGGGCTTCGACAAGGGCGGCGCGTTCGCGCTGTCGGTACCCGAGGGCAGCGCGGCGCAACAGGCCGCGGCCGTCCTGCCGGACAGCACCGTGGTCGCCGCGTTCCACCACGTCTCCGCCGTGCTGCTCGCCGACGAGTCGGTCGACACGATCGACACTGACGTCCTCGTGCTCGGCGACGACCGGACCGCCACCGACCTGGTTGCGGCGCTCGCCGAGCGGATCCCCGGCATGCGCGGCGTCTACGCCGGCAAGCTGCGCAACGCCGGCCAGGTCGAGGCGCTGACCGCGAACCTGATCTCGATCAACCGCCGGTACAAGGCGCACGCCGGCCTACGCGTCACCGACATCTGACCGGCGCGGGCTCGACGGGGCGGGACGGGACGATCGTGGGCGACCGGGACGACCTGGGACTGCCGGTGGACGTCCCACCGTGCGTCGAGCGGGTCGTGTCCCTGGTGCCGAGTCTCACCGAGTCGCTCGCCCTGAGCGCGCCCGGCCTACTGGTGGGCGCGACGGACTGGTGCACCCACCCGGCCGACCTGATGGTGCCCCGGGTGCGGGGCACGAAGAACCCCGACCTTGCGGCGGTCGCCGCGCTCGCCCCCGACGTCGTCCTCGCCAACGCGGAGGAGAACCGTGAGGAGGATCTCGCCGCTCTGCGGGCGGCGGGCCTCGCGGTGTGGGTCACGGCGCCGGTCACCGTCGACGGCGCGCTCGACAGCCTCGACCGGATGCTCCGGCTGGCCTGCCGCCTGTCCCGGCCCCGCTGGCTCGATGACGCCTGCCAGGCCTGGTCCGACGCACCCGCCGCCGGCGGCGGTTCCGGCGGGGACTCGGCCGGCGAGCGCGGCCCGGCTGCGACCGGGCGTCGGCGCGGGCTGGTGGCGATCTGGCGGCGGCCGTGGATGGCGGTCGGCCGGGACACCTTCACCGGTGACGTGCTGCGCCGGCTCGGAGTGGACAACGTGCTGGCTGACTCGCCGTCGGGGTACCCGCGCTTCGACCCGGTCGACGTCGCCCCGCACGACCTGGTGGTACTGCCGGACGAGCCGTACCCCTTCGGCCCGGACGACGGCCCCGAGGCGTTCTCCGCCCCCGCGGTCTGCGTGTCCGGACGGCTGTTGACCTGGTACGGCCCGTCGCTGGTGGCGGCACGGACCGAACTCGCCGCCGCACTGGCCCGGGACTGACCGGGCTGGCGCTGGCGCCACCGCGGGTTCGGTCCGGCGCCATGGCGCCGGCTGGCCCGGCCGCCGCGGCTCTCAGTAGCTGTGCTCGACCGTCGGGTACTGGCCGGCGCCGACCTCGTCCCGGTAGGCCCGTGCCGCCGCGCCGAGACCCGCGCGCAGATCGGCGTAGCGCTTCACGAAACGGGGCGCCCGCCCGCCGCTCAGCCCGGCCATGTCCTGCCAGACCAGCACCTGCGCGTCGCAGTCCACGCCCGCCCCGATCCCGATGGTGGCGATGTGCAGCTCCTTGGTGACCCGCGCGGCCAGATCGGCGGGAACCACCTCCAGCACGACCGCGAACGCCCCGGCCGCCTCGATCGCCAGCGCGTCGGCGAGCAGGACCTCCCCGGCCTCGTCCCGACCCTGCACGCGGTAGCCGCCGAGGGCATGGATGCTCTGCGGCGTCAGGCCCAGATGGCCGACCACCGGGATGCCGGCCTCGACCAGCGCCGCCACCGCCGGGGCGACCCGCGCGCCGCCCTCCAGCTTCACGGCGTGCGCCCCGCCCTCCTTCAGGAACCGAATCGCGGTCGCCAACGCCTGCGCCGGCCCGGCCTGGTAGGAGCCGAAGGGCAGATCGGCGACGACCATCGCGTTCGGTGCGCCGCGCACCACGGCGCGGACCAGCGGAATCAGCTCGTCGACCGTGACCGGCACCGTCGTGTCGTAGCCGTAGACGACGTTCGCGGCCGAGTCGCCGACCAACAGGACCGGAATCTCCGCCTCGTCGAAGATGCCCGCCGTGGTGAAGTCGTACGCGGTCAGCATCGACCACTTCTCGCCCCGGCGTTTCGCCGCCGCGACATCGCGGACGGTGAAACGCGCGCGCCGCGGCCGGGCGATTCCGGCCGGCGCGCCGTAGAGCGTCGCCGCCGGGTCCGGCGCGGCCGCCGAGCGTGGCTGATCGTGAGCGGGGGTCTCGTGGGAACCGGTGCCTGACGAGATCATGAGCACTCCTGAGGCGTCCGTCCGGGCGCTGGGCGTCCCGGCGTGCCATCCATGCTGCCACCGCTGCGGCGTGCGTGCCTCGATCCCGGCGCATCGTCCCCGCGCCCGCGCCGTTGAGGCCGACATCCCAGGTCCAGGGTTCGTGGGAGCCGGCTGACGGGCCGCGAAACAGAACGGCGCGCCGCAGCTCTGGCGTGGCTAACGGATGCATCTGGGGCCAGGGGCACGTATGCTGATCTTGAAATGCGACAGGAACGCGCGGCGAGACCAGGTAGCGGGTGGCCTATCCATGCGGATGCTCCGGCACGGCGGCGGGACGGGCAACACGAACGATCGGCACGGCGGGTGACGACCTCGGACGCGGTCCCCTCCCAGCCCCGGCGCCCGGCGGACCGGGTGCCCTCCGGGGTTCGCGGTTCACGCGCTCCGGGCCGGCCCCGGGACCCCCGCTGTGACGAGGCGATTCTCGACGCCGCCCTGCACGAACTGGCCACGGCCGGATTCACCCGCCTGTCCATGGAAGCGGTCGCCGCCGGCGCCGGGGTGGGCAAGGCCACGGTCTACCGGCGCTGGCCGACGAAGGACGCCCTGATCGTCGACGCCCTCGACACCCTGGCCGACGAGGTCGAGGCCGTGGAGACCGGCTCGTTGCGCGACGACCTGGTGGCCTGGCTCAACGACCTGCGGCGGCGCAACATGCAGTCCCTGTCTGGACGGATCATGCCCAAGCTCGCCGCGGAGCGCACCGCCCATCCCGAGCTGTTTGCCACCTACTCCGACCGGGTCCTCGAGCCGAGCCGGCGCTGGGCCGCGGACCTGCTGCGCCGAGGTGTCGCGAGCGGCGAACTGGCCGCCGACGTCGATGTCGAGCTCGTCGTCGACATGCTCGTGGGGCCGGTGACATACCGGCAGTACATGAGCGGTGACCATGAGGTGAGTGGTACCCGCATCGCTCGGATCGTGGACGTCGTCCTGAGCGGTATCCGCAGCCACCACGGCCCGCCCGCGGTGCCTGTCGACGCCGGCGTCCCAGCCGCGGCGGCCATCGCGACACCCGACGTCCCGATGCCCGCCGCCGCTTCGCCGCCCGTGCCC